>JAZLFV010000184.1:0-3798 GCA_045615965.1 Acutalibacteraceae bacterium | reverse complement strand
ATTTCCGAAAAATCATTTGCGGTTGCATTTGAATATGACTCGCCCGCAACGGCACTCGGTTCACCCGGTGCCATACTATCCCTCTTTGATTCAACAAACTGGACATTATTGGCAACAACCTCAAATGTTGTGCGGTTGTTTCCGTTTTTATCGGTGTATTTTCCGGTTTGAATTGAGCCTTCAACACCAATCATTGTGCCCTTCTTAAAATATCTGTTGACAAATTCTGCCGTCTGCCTCCAGGCGACAATATTAATAAAATCTGTACCGTATTCACCGTCTGCATTTTTCTGCCTGCGCTGAACGGCAATGGAGAATCTTGTAACGGATATTCCGTTAGGTGTGGTTTTAAGCTCCGGGTCAGCAGTTAAACGACCCGTTAAAACAACCAAATTAAACATAGTAGTTTAAACCTCCATTATTCTTTGATGACCATTACACGAAGTACGCCATCTGTAATTCCTGCTACACGCTCAAGCTCTGCAGGGAAGTTCGGCTCGGCGGTAAATGTATAGAATACATAATAACCTTCAGCCTCGTCTTCGATAAGATAAGCCAAACGGCGCTTACCCCAATCGTCAACATTTTCGACTGTGCCGTTCTTTGTGATTAACTCGTTGAATTTATCCCTTAAAGCGGTAACTGCTTCATCACCGTTTTTTACGGAAAAAACAAGAGCTGCTTCATACTTAGCTGTCATTTTGTTGCACCTCCTTATGGACTTTTGTCCGACCCGTACATATAGTCGGCAAGGGTTTTTGCGGCATAATCCCACAAATAACTTTATTATTTTATCAGCGAAAGCTCAATTTGTCAACTGTTTTTTCATTATTTGTTGACTGATTTGAATATTTATGCTATAATTCAATAACATTAAATGTGTAAGGAGGGAATTTTATGTTGCTCGCTGTTGATATCGGCAACACAAATATAACACTCGGCGCATTCCAAAACGATGTACTTGTTTTTACGGCACGCCTTGCAACGAATGCCAGGCTTACATCTGACCAATATGCCTATGAAATAAAAAACATACTTTCGCTTTACGACAGAGATTTATCAGATATAGAGGATTGCATCATAGCTTCGGTTGTTCCAAGCGTTGAATCCGCCATAAAAAAAGCTCTTTCCAACACCTGTGAGGTAGTGGCGCTTTCGGTAGGTCCCGGTGTTAAAACAGGGCTTGATATAAAGATAGATAATCCATCGGAACTCGGTGCGGATTTGGTTGCAGGAGCTGTCGGTGCAATAAACGAATACACCCTCCCCTGCATAATAATTGATATGGGAACTGCCACCACCGTTTTTGCCGTTAACCAAAGCGGTTCATTCATAGGCGGTGCTATTTGTGCAGGAGTACGGCTTACGCTTGATGCCCTTTGCAAAAATACGGCGCAGCTTCCACACATAGATATAACAGCTCCTCGCTCGGTTATCAGCAAAAATACGGCGGACTGTATGAAATCCGGTCTTGTTTTCGGCACCGCCGCTATGATAGACGGTGTTATCGAGCGTATGAAAGAGGAAGTCGGGCAGTCCGCAAGCATTGTCGCCACCGGCGGCCTTTCAAAAGAAATAATAAAGCATTGCCGTTCGGAAATAATATATAATGAAAATCTTGTCCTTGAGGGCTTAAGACTTATTTACGATAAAAACAAATAAATTAGTAAATTTTATGAGCTGTACCGCTTTTGCGGATAGCATCGGAGGAATTTATATGAAAAAGAAAAACATTCAAAGCTTAACATTGTTTTCTGTATTTTCGGCTTTAATAATTGCTATGACTTATATCCCCTTTGTGGGATATATTACAATCCCCGGTTCTTTGAGCGTTACAACGCTTCATATCGTAGTGATTTTGGGAGCGCTGTATTTAAACAATGTTTATTACGGTCTGGCTTTAGGCGGAATATGGGGCGTTACCTGCCTCATTTATGCTTATATGAACGGCACAGCCGATTCTATAATCTTTATAGACCCCCGTATTTCGGTTTTGCCGAGAATTTTAGTAGGTCTGTTAATCGTTTGCTTTTACCGTTTGGCACTTTCGGCAAACAAACATAAATTCACTATGGTTTCACTTGAAGTGTTTTCAAGTGCGGCATTGGGAGCACTTGCATATTTGCTCCTTAAAAATATCACATCAAATGTTTTAGTTGGAATATGTGTCGGAATAATTGTTTTCGTTGCATTATTTGTTGTGTTTTTTATTTTCAAAGACAAGCCGTATATTCCCATTGTTTTTGCAACCGTTATGGGTACACTTTCAAATACTGCTTTGGTATTGTTTGCCATAAACATTTTCGGTAACAACGGCAGTATTAAAATCATCGGCACATTAAAAAGCATTTTCAGCATAGTTATCGGTATTAACGGAACATTGGAATTGATTGCGGCAACAGTTATTGTTGTACCCTGCTTTATTGCCCTGCAAAAAATTTCAAAGCGTTTAACAGTTAAATAAAAGTTTTTTGATTTTTACAAATATGAAATATAAAATAACTGTGCACTATCAACAAAAGGTGGGATTTCCTGCCTTTTGTTTTGTTTTAATTGAAAATTTTTAAAAAAATGTTAAATTTTACTTTATTTTTTTGAAATAATTTGGTATAATAACTTGAATGTCTGAATAATATATATGTATTTGCATATTTTTATTGCTGACATATCCAAAGTTTTGTAATTTTTTTAGGAGGTTGATTCTTAAATGAGTCATAAGTATGTTTACCTTTTCAGCGAAGGCAACGCAAACATGCGTGAGCTTTTGGGCGGTAAGGGTGCTAACCTTGCTGAAATGACCAAAATCGGTCTTCCGGTTCCTCAGGGTTTCACAATTTCCACCGAAGCTTGCACACAGTACTATGAAGACGGTCGCCAAATCAATGCCGATATTCAGGCAGAGATTATGGAAAACATCGAGAAGATGGAAAACATCACCGGCAAGAAGTTCGGCGATAAGAAAAATCCGCTCCTCGTTTCCGTTCGTTCAGGCGCACGTGCTTCAATGCCCGGTATGATGGATACCATTCTTAACTTGGGTCTTAATGAAGACGTTGTTAACGTAATCGCAGAGCAATCCAACAATCCCCGTTGGGCTTGGGACTGCTACCGCCGCTTTATTCAGATGTTCTCCGATGTTGTTATGGAAGTCGGCAAGAAGTATTTTGAAAAGCTCATTGACGATATGAAAGCCAAAAAGGGTGTTACATTTGACGTTGAGCTTACAGCAGACGATTTAAAAGAGCTTGCTAATCAATTCAAGGCTGAATACAAGAATCAGTTAGGCTCTGATTTCCCGGATGACCCGAAAGAACAGCTCTTTGCAGCTATCAAGGCTGTTTTCCGTTCTTGGGATAACCCGCGCGCAAACGTTTATCGTCGTGATAACGATATCCCGTATTCTTGGGGTACTGCCGTTAATGTTCAGTCAATGGCATTCGGTAATATGGGCGAAGATTGCGGAACAGGTGTTGCGTTTACACGTAATCCGGCTACCGGCGAAAAAGGTCTTATGGGCGAATTCTTAACAAACGCTCAGGGCGAAGACGTTGTTGCAGGTGTCAGAACTCCTATGCCGATTGCAGAAATGGCTGATAAGTTCCCCGAAGCATTTGCAAAGTTTAACGAAGTTTGCAAGATTCTTGAAGACCACTACCGTGATATGCAGGATATGGAATTCACCGTTGAACACGGTCAGCTCTATATGCTCCAGACACGTAACGGTAAGAGAACTGCCGCTGCCGCAATTAAAATCGCTTGCGATTTAATTGACGAAGGTATGATTTCCGAGGAAGAAGC
>JAZLFV010000183.1:0-2548 GCA_045615965.1 Acutalibacteraceae bacterium | reverse complement strand
AATGCGAACGCCGTCTTTCATTTTTGAAATAGCTTCCGCATTTATCATATTTCTTGTGGTATCATCAAGCGGAACGTGTACTGTTATATAATCGCAGGTTTCAAAAATCTCATTGATATCATAAATATGAATAATATTATTCGTTAAATTCCAAGCAGACGTAAGCGACATATACGGGTCATATCCCAAAACCTTCATACCAAGACCGCTTGCAGCGTTGGCTACCCTGCCTCCTACTGCACCCAAGCCGATTACTCCGATTTTTTTACCCATAATTTCAGGGCCTACGAAGGCACCCTTGCCTTTTTCGGTCATATTTATTATTTTATCGCCGTTGCCCTTTAAGGTTTTAACCCATTCAATAGACGGGATGATGCGTCTTGAAGATAATATAAGCGCACCTACAACAAGCTCTTTTACGGCATTTGCATTAGCACCCGGTGTGTTAAACACAACAACACCCATTTCGTTGCATTTATCAATCGGTATATTGTTCGTGCCGGCACCTGTTCTTCCAATAGCAAGAAGATTATCTCCGAATTTTTCATCGTGAAGCGACATCGCTCTTACTAAAATAGCATCGGGATTTTCAACATCGTCTCCTATATTATAGTTATTTCCGAAAAGCGCAAGACCTGCGGCTGATACCTTATTAAAAGTTTTTATATTATACATTTTTTAAATTCTCCTTTTGAAATTTTTCCATAAATGCTACTAATTTTTCTACACCCTCATACGGCATGGCATTATAGATAGAAGCACGCATACCGCCTACAATTCTGTGCCCTTTAAGATTTATAAAGCCAGCCGCTTTGGCTTCGCTTATGAACTTAGCATCAAGCTCGGAATCACCCGTAACAAAAGGCACATTCATTATAGAACGGTCTTCCTTAACAACCGTTCCCTTAAACATTTTGCTGTTATCAAGAAAACCGTAAAGAAGCTTTGCCTTTGCCTCGTTGCGCTTTTTCATCTCTTCAAGTCCGCCAATAGATTTAATCCACTTAAATACAAGACCGGCGATATAAATGTTATAACATGGAGGTGTATTGAAAAGCGAATGGGCATCTGCATGGGTTTTATAGTTAAGAAGCGTAGGAGTAATATCCATAGCATTACCCAAAAGGTCTTTACGGATAATAACTATCGTAACGCCTGCGGGAGCAACATTTTTCTGCGCACCTGCATACAAAAGCCCGAATTTTGTTACATCTATCGGCTCTGAAAGTATACAGCTCGAAACATCTGCAACAAGCGGAACATCACCCGTATCCGGCAATTCATAATATTTTGTACCGTAAATTGTATTATTCATACAAATATGCACATAATCTGCATCTTTGCGGAAGTCTTCCCTTTTGCATTTTGGTATGTAGGTAAAAGTTTTATCCTTTGAAGAAGCAACAATACGGGCATCACCGTATTTTGTACCCTCCTCATACGCTTTTGTAGCCCATTGACCCGTTAAAATATAGTCCGCCTTATTATTCTTATTCATAAGATTTAACGCAACCATTGCAAACTGGGTAAAACCGCCGCCCTGCAAAAACAAGACTTCATAGTTATCAGGAATGCTCATAAGCTCTCGCAAATCAGCTTCAGCGGCTTCGATAATCTGCTGATACTCCTTTGAACGGTGCGACATTTCCATAACCGACTGACCTGTTTCGCCATATTCAAGCAATTCCTTTTGTGCCTGCTCTAAAACCGAAAGCGGAAGCATTGAAGGCCCTGCGCTGAAATTATATACTCTTGCCAAAACAATCACCTTTTCTTAAAACAGAGCGGAAAAATCCGCCATAAATGTAATTGATAACATTATATTATTGCACAAAGATTCCGTCAACCTTATTGTTAATAATTTAACAATATTTTTATAATTTCGGATTATATCTTGCGAATTTTGTTAAATATTTAACAATGAAATGTTTTAAAGAACCGCCCGCAGCTTTACGGACAGTTCAAATAGTAACCTGATTAAATTAATTATTTCTTGAATCGAAATCATCTCTGATATTTTTGCTCCAATTTGCGCTTATGGGAGCATTAGCCCTCATACAGCAAACGGTCTCGGCAACGGTATCATAAAGTACCCTTGTTCCTTTTTTGTCGGCATGATAATTTACCGCTCTGTCGGCATCAATGCCAAAATGCTTTGCTGTTTCAACCGAATCAATATTAGCGCCGATAAAAAGGAACTCCCAGCCGAATTTTTCTTTTTGACGCTCAACCATCTTTTTTACTTCATCACTCGAATACTTATGACTTGCATTTTCAAGACCGTCAGTTGTGATAACAAACATTGTGTGCTCGGGAACATCTTCCGGTCTGGCATACTTGTGAATGTTTCCAATATGGTGGATTGCCCCGCCGATTGCATCAATCAATGCCGTACAGCCACGAACAGTATAATCCTTATCAGTCATCGGCTCAACCTTAGAAAGCTTTACACGGTCGTGCAACACCTCGCTGACATTATCAAATAAAACAGTTGACACATAACATTCGCCTTCCTGTTTTCTTTGCTTTTCAATCAAACCGTTAAAGC
>JAZLFV010000182.1:0-3360 GCA_045615965.1 Acutalibacteraceae bacterium | reverse complement strand
TTGCCAAGTTCTCTACGGGAAAAATCTTACAAAATCAGACCTATCACTGCCTCTTCTTACGAACAATCACAAATGCCGTTACCAAACCGCCAAGTACCGCAACACCGATAATAATTATTACGGTAACCAAAGTATTGCTGTTCTTGATGTCCGTTTTTTCTTTTGAATCAACCGTTTCAAGAGTCTTATTATCGCCGTCTTTACCGGTTGGAATCACTTCGAAATCATCGAAATACAAATCTGCCGCTGCCAATGATTGTATTACAAGATATTTTGAATGTGCGGTAAATGTAAAGGTACATTCGCTCCATTTTTCGTTGTTAATCTGTTCTATACAGTTAACCGTTTCCTGACCGATAATATCCGAATCTACCTGCGGATGATTTGCATGCAACAATTGGATTTCTGCATTTGAAACATTTTTATCGGAATTTACAAAGAATGTTACTTCATACTCTTTGCCGACCTCTAATTTATTTTCATAAGAAAGCAAGAATCTTCCGGCTTCATCAGCATTTGCGGAAAGTTTCATAGACTTTAAGCCGCCGTGAACAAAAGTGCTGTTATAACCCTCCGTGCCCGGACGCAAATGTTGTGCAGAGCCGCCTATATCATATTTTTCATCGATACTGCCTTCAAAACCGTTTTTAAATCCGATTGGTGTCCACTTTGCAAACAAATAAAGATCATAATTCGGGAAAACTTCAAAATTGAAAGGAACATCACATTCGGAATAGCAGTACCATCCCTCAAACTTATATCCCCTCTTGATCGGTACGGGCAATTCAGGAACCTTTGTATATTTTGGATATCCGTAAATCGGTTCTAATTCATTCCCGCCGTTTGTACCAAATTCAATTTTCACCTTAACCGGTTCACGGGTGCAACTGTATTTATTGCTGTCGTTAAACGCTCTCAATACCGGCGTACCGTTTGAAACTGTCCTCCAAATATTTTTGAAATCAAAACCTTCCATATACTTTTCGGCATTATTGCCTTTCATAAATGCAAGGCTCATTTTTATAACGCCGTGATTGTAGTTGGTTTCATAATCCGCATAAACATTGTTATATATGGTTTCTCTTACACGGGATGTCACAGCACCGCCGCAAACAGTATCCCTGTTTGCTGTATTAACATAGCAATTTGTCATAACACTGCCTTTTACCCAACAGTTACCCAACAAACCGCCTCTGCGGTCTAAAAATTCAAGCGAACCCGTATAATAACAGTTTTCAAGCTCAACCGGTTGTGCGCAACCGCAAACAAGTCCGCCTGCAAAGAAACCGTAAACATAGGTTGTATGGTCTGCAAAGCACTCGCTTATTTTTGGCTTTTCGTTGGCATCTTTTGAATTCGGGTTAACATATCCTACCAACGCAGCCGCATAACCCATATTTTTCTTATCGCCGCCACAGCCGATATAGGAATTTACAATACCGAGTTTCTTTATAACGGCTTTAGAATTTATTTGCGGAAAAAGTGCGGCATAACTTCCTTCGGTATTGATATACAGTCCCGAAACAATATGACCGTTGCCGTCAAAATTACCGCCAAACTCATAAAATCCCGCAAACCATTCTTTTGCGCTTGATTTCCAATTTTTCTTTGTTACATCGTTAATTTTCAAATCGGCAATAAGTTTATAATATTTATTTTTTGAGTTTCCCTTTGAAACGAGCAAAGCCATTTGTTCGGGAGTTTCAATCAAATACGGGTCTTTTTCAGTACCGCTGCCTCCTGCAAATTTCGAAGCAACAAATCCTGACCATACCCTGTTTTTTTCACCTTCATCAACGAAGTTGAAAACATCGCTTTCTTTAACTAATTTAAGTTGCGGTGTAAGTCCTTCGACTGTATACCATATTTTGTCCCAACTAAAATCGGGCATATTCTTTTTGGCTACAGCACCGGTCATCATTGCCTTTGTTAAAACAACGGTTTTTCCGGTTGCCTCCGTACCGTACACACTTTTGAAGTTATCAGGCGGATAACTGTTTCTGAATCCCGTATAACCTACCGAATAACATTCACAGACCTCGTAGTCACCCGTCCAAATATCGCCTATCAAAGCGTTGGTTCTTTTCGGACCCGTCGCTTCAACCTTTGCCAAAGAGTAACAGTAGTTCAGCTTTAAGCCACGAAGTCCTGCACCGAATAATCCACCTGCTGTCTGTCCTTTGACGGTAACGCTCTCATCAACCGAGCAACCGGAAATTGTAATATACCCGTCTGTAAACTGCGGTATCGAGCCGATGAAAGCTCCTGCCCTTTCCGAGCCCGAAATATACGAGTCCCTTATATGAACATTTCTTATAACCGCACCTGCTCCGGCAACGGGGAACAATCCTGCTCCTCCCTCTAAAAATACCTTTTCATAAGGAGTCGGTGTTTCATTTATATAAATTCCGTAAATTGTATGTCCATCACCCTCGAGAGTACCCATAAAACGAACATTGTATCCTTTTTTTGTATACCACTCTGCCGGATTATTTTTAAGCCAATTTTTATCTTTCGTATTATTTATATAAATATCATTACCGAGCTTATAGTATTTGGCTTTTGTATTTGAACTCTGTACTAATATCCTCAACTGCTCCGCAGTAGTAATAACATAAGGGTCACTTTTTGAGCCCTTTCCCGATGTATACGGAGATATGTTTACATCTTCACCGGAAATGCTTTTGAAAATCTTTAATTTAGGAGTTCCGTTTTTTACGGTTTCAAAAACCGTTATATAATCCAAGCCCGGCATACCGCTTTTGGCGTTATCACCACGAATTGAGTCCGGATCGCTTACAAAAGTAAATACCTCATCCTTTTGTGGTTCATCAGAATCTGTATAAATATTTTTATAAACTTCCGATGCCGGTTTTAGTCTTTTCTTTCCGTCCTGAGTGCATACCAATGATGAAATCGCTCCGTTTGCATCTCCACGATACGCAGAATAACCAATTGTATAGCAATTTTCCATTGTATAGCCACTCATCCACGATGTTCCTATAATACCGTTTGCACGGTAGGAATTTTGATATCCGTCAAGTGAAGCTTTTGAATAACAATTTGAAATGGCAAGTGAATATGCTGTCTCATCTTTTGTGTTCGATGTGTAGCCTATAATTCCACCTGCACCGCCGGTTGTTTGCTTAATAAATTTAACATTAACCGTTTCATCTACGAAGCAACAATCAACGGTTTTCATACCCGAGCCATAGGCTTCTCCGATTATTCCTCCGGCCCGTATTCCTGCATAAATATAGGACTTTCTTACACCTATGTTTTTCACAGAGCCTTCGTAGAAAAGCGGAATCAATCCTCCCGAAGTTGAGGCAACGGAATCAAGTCGGATCGTAGCCATGT
>JAZLFV010000181.1:0-7364 GCA_045615965.1 Acutalibacteraceae bacterium | reverse complement strand
GCGCTTGCCAAGCGATACATATTCTGTACAAAACCGTGGCGGCAGAGGAATCACAGGTATGACAACCCGTGAAGACGATGTTGTTGAGAATATGTTTGTTTGTTCTTCACACGACCGCATTATGCTTTTCTCCAACTTCGGCAGAGCATATAGGCTTAAAGCTTATGAAATTCCCGAAGGTTCGAGAACAAGCAAGGGTATGAACATTATAAATGTTGTGCCCTTAATGCCGAATGAAAAGATAACCGTTATCATTCCGGTTACAAAAACAGATGAAGACGAGCGCTATATTTGTATGATTACCAAAAACGGTGTAATAAAGCGTACACGCCTTTCTGATTTTAAAAACACAAGGAAAAGCGGTATTATTGCCGTTAATCTTGATGAAGAAGATGAGCTTTGCGGTGTAAGAATGACAACCGGTAACGATAATCTGCTTGTTGCAACCAAAAAAGGCTTTGCAATTCAGTTTAACGAAACGCAGGCACGCTCGATGGGCAGAACAGCCCGTGGCGTTAAGGCAATTACCATGCGTGAGGGCGATAAGGTTGTTGATATGGCAATCTGTAACGAAGACACCAAGATTCTTACCGTTACCGAAACGGGTTACGGCAGAATATCCGATATTTCGGATTACAGAGTTCAATCCCGTGGCGGTAAAGGTCTTACAAATTACAAAGTAGCGAAATACGGCGATGTTGCCGCAACATTACCGGTAACAAAAGAAGAAGATATTATAATGATTGCTTCTAACGGAATTATAATCCGTATCTTTGCAGGAGATATTTCCGAATTTTCAAGACCTGCAAAAGGTGTTCGTGTAATGAGAGTTGCCGAGGGAGAAAAAATTCTTTCGGTTGGTCTTGCAGAACACGATGCATCTGAAGTTAATGACGCTCCCGAAGCTGCAGATGCCGATGCAGGCGCTGTTGACGAGGAAGAAATGAAAGAATAAACTTTTTCCTGAAAGGCAGAAGAAATAATGACCGAAAACAATGAACCTTTCGGTTCAAACGGCGAACAAAATATGCCAAATTTTAACCAATATGCGAATAATAACGGCTTTTCAAACAATTCGGCACAGCAGCTTTTTAATTATTCGCTATATAATGTAAGTGCTAAGGATAGCAAAAAGCGTAAATATAAAAAATCGGCGCTTGTTATTGGTATCCCGTTTATAATTGCGCTTGCAATTTCGGTTTCATGGTCTTATTTATATTTGTACTTAGCTCAGAAATCCGGATTTTCCGTTAATGATGCAATAGACTTTGCAAATCATCCTATTATACAGCAAATTTTGCAAATTGTTCTTTCTGCTTTGATGTTTACGGTTCCGTTTGCGATTTCCGCAAAAATATCCGGCAGGCGGATTTCTGATACAGTTCCTCTTTCAAAGCCTGAAAAAGGAACAGTTTTTCCGTATTTTATGCTTGGCATTTCGGTTTGCTTCTTTTCAAGCGTTGCCACAGCCTATGCAGGTGCAATATTTGAATCATTTGGAATCAAATACAGCGTTGATTTTGGCGAAAACCCAACCGGATTATTCGGTATAGCTTTGGTTGTAATTTCAACCTGTATTGTTCCTGCCCTTGTGGAAGAATTTGCATTCCGAGGGATTGCAATGGGTGTATTGTTGCCGCTCGGTAAAAGCTTTGCATTGTTTTCCTCTGCAGTTCTTTTCGGGGTGATGCACGGAAATTTTGAGCAGATACCGTTTGCAATTTTAGTTGGTATCATTTTAGGCTTTATCCGTATAAAAACCGGCTCGCTTTGGGTTGGCATTGCGGTCCATTTTATGAACAATTTGATTTCAACGGTATTTTCGTATTTATCGGGAATAGTGCCTAATACCACACTTAATTTAATTTATAGTGCAGTCGTTGTTATTTCCCTTATTCTCTTTTTTCCGGCACTTCATATATGCGAAAAGGGTAAAGAAAAAAGCGATTTTTCTTTTGACGAGAAAAAAGACAGCGAAATAACCGAAGGCGAAAAATACAAATGGTTTTTTTTACACCCTGTAATTATTACCCCTCTTGTGTTTTATTTCTTAAAATCATTTAAATATTTTATTTAATTCGGAGGAATAAGCTATGTTTTCTCTTTCTTCACTTGGATTGAAGGCATCGGATATAAAAATTCTCGTATCTATGTATCTTGTTGTAGGGTTTATTGAATTTTTGATTTTAAGTGTGCTTTATATTGTTAAATCAGTAGGATTGTATTATATGTCTGAGCAAGCAGGCATAAAGAAAAAATGGTATGCCTTTGTTCCGTTTTTCAGCGATATTACGATTTTTGAGCTTTCGCATTTATATGAGAGTAAAAAATCTTCAAAAGCACTTTCAATACTTCATATTTTTTCAAGCATTCTTATTGTTTTAGGCTTGGGCAGTATTATTGTTGGCTTTGTTGATACTGTTTTTATTGCCGATAAAGCGCTCTTAAACGGAAAATCTTATGACATATCGGCAATAAAGCCTTTAATAATTCCTGCAATCGTATTTTTATTAGGGATTATTTTAACAATTATTTATTTCGTTTTGTTTTATATTTATATTTATAAAATATTCAATACATTTACTTCAAAAAATGCCGGATTTTTTACTGTTCTTTCGATTTTGTTACCGTTTTTGTTACCGTTTTTCTTAATATCGGCTTCCAAAAATAAACCTATTTTTATTTCGCAAAGCAACTCAAACTGCGAAACATATTAGCTTAAGTATGCAAAGTAAATTTATGCTTGAGGCATTAAGCCTTGCAGATGAAGCATTAAAAAACGGGGAAGTTCCTGTAGGTTGTGTAATTGTAAAAGACGACAATATTATTGCATTCGGCAGAAATAGGCGTGAGGAAAAACAAAACGCTCTTTCTCATGCGGAAATCGAAGCAATAAATAATGCTTGTAAAATACTAAATACTTGGCGGCTTGATGACTGCACAATGTATGTTACATTGGAGCCTTGCGTTATGTGTATGGGAGCCATAATAAATTCACGGATTGATACACTTGTTTTCGGAGCTTTTGATTTAAATTGCGGCTGCGCCGAGAGTCTATTAAACCCAAACAAAAGCTTTTGCTCGGAAAAACCCGAAATTTTCGGCGGAATAATGGAAAACGAGTGCCAAAAAATAATAAAGGAATTTTTTGAGGCGGTAAGAAAAAATGAAAAGCCAAAAGCAGAGAATTCTTGAAATACTAAAAAAAAGCGGTATACAGGACGCATCCTTTTGCTCCTTTTTACCGCTTTTGCCATATTTGATTGAGTGTAGAGCAAAACAAAGATTGCCAAAAAATGTCAAAACAGTCATTCCATGCATTTTTCCGTATAAAGTAAATGAAAAATCGCCTGAAAACATTTCAAGATACGCCGCTGTGCCGGATTATCATAATGTTTTATCGAAATATTTATCCCGTGGATGCGAAGAACTGAAAAAAGAATTTCCGCAAAATGAATTTGTTTATTTTACGGATAACTCCCCTATACCGGAGGTTTATGCGGCGGCATTATCGGGACTGGGTATTTACGGCGATAACGGGCTTTTAATAAACGAAAAATACGGAAGTTTTGTATTTATAGGAGAAATAGTAACCGATTTGGAGCCAGAGCTTGAAAATACAGAGGTTAAAGAATGTTTGCATTGCGGTAAATGTATGAAAAATTGCCCCAAAGGTAAAGAAAACCTCTGTCTTTCTGCAATAACTCAAAAAAAATCGGGTTTAAGCGAATCGGAGATTTCTTTAATAAAAAAGTATGGTACGATTTGGGGCTGTGATATCTGTTCGGATGTCTGCCCTCTTAATAGGGATAAATTACCGACATATTTACCCGAATTTATAAACGGGTACCGTGATAATTACATTTTTGGCGAGGATATCAGCGGCAGAGCATACGAATGGCGTGGAGAAAAGATTATAAAACGCAATTACGAATTATAAAAGCTCTCTGAAGCTGAAATCAACGGTTTTGTGCAGCAGGAATATGTAAATCAAAGTTGAGAGAAGTATCACAGAGCCAACATAAACCGTAACGGGTAAATTCGCAATGCTTTTTAAAGCTGTGTCTACAAGCAAAACGCTTAAAAATGCAGATGAAATCGGAATAAATACTGATTTAAGATAATCCGGCTTTATATTGCTTGCCGAAAACAGACGGTTTATATTTAAAATGCTTGTGTATGCATTAGAAAAATACATTATCGCAATAAATCCTTTTAATCCGTAAACAGGCAGAATCGGAATAATCAAGGCTATTCTTATTGCGGAGTCCGAAACGGTTGTGAAAAATGTAAATTTTTGTTCATTTAAGCCTTTCAGCATACCGTCACAAATACTATCAAGATACATAAGCGGAACAATGGGCGATAAAAGCTGAATTAAAACACCGACATTTTCATTTTTATATATTATTATTCCTATTTCTTTTCCGCAAATAAAGAAGATTGCAGAGAATATATAGGAAACAGCCGATGTGAGCAAAAGTGCTCTTTTTACCGTACTTTTAACGATATACGGTTGATTCTTTTTTAAAGCCTCGGTAAGCTCAGGAACCAAAAGCAAAGATAAAGAATTGAGCAAGGTAGAGGGAAAGAAAACCAGCGGCAACGCCATTCCCTTTATCATTCCAAATTGTGACAGCGCCGTTTGCGAAGCGTGTTTGAATTTTTTTAAAAGTTTGGGAATCAAGATGTTTTCCGTTGTTCTGAGTGCAGAGCCTAAATATCTTCCTGCGGTTATCGGTAAAGCTATTTCCCCTATTCTGCCGTATATTTCTTTATCATGCAGATTTCTGCCTTTAAGCCTATTGAGTTTTTTTGTATCAAATCGGTAAGAAATATATAAAAATCCGCAAGTGCATGCCTCTGCGACCGCATCACCGAGCATAACAGCGGCACAGGTATAGCCTATTCCCTTTTTGAGTACATATTTTATCGCAATAAAAATCACACATATCCTGATTGTCTGTTCGAAAATTTGTGATACTGCAGGGCTTGTTGCTTTTCTTCTTGCAATAAAATAGCCCCGAAAGCAGGAGCAGACCCCCATAAACGGCAAGGAAATTGACGAAACCAGTATAGATTTATAGGCAGCAGGTTCCGATAAAATCTTTTCTGATATAAATTGCGCTCCGAAAATAAGCAAAAAGCTGCTGACTAAGGCTACAATCAATGTTACTGTAACACATTTGAACAACACACGCTTTACGCTTTTTTTATTCCCGAATGCAATCTCTTCGGCACAAAGCCTTGTAACGGCGGTCGATATTCCGCTTGTTGCAAAGGTTGCGGCAAGGGTAAAAACCGAAAAAACTATCTGATAAAGCCCTATTCCCTCACTTCCGATTACCGAAGCCAGCCAAACCTTAAATATAACTCCGATAAAGCGAAGAATAAATCCCGATGCAGTCAAAACTGCCGCATTCTTTATAAATATGGTTTTTTTCAAAACTATCACCGATAAATAATATGCCGAAAACATTTCCGTAATACTAACGAAAAGAGGAAAATAAATGAAAAATCCGCTTGCTGATCGTGTAAGACCTAACGAATTAGACGAAGTTGCAGGTCAAAAAGACCTTTTGGGCGAAGGGAAAGTACTTCGCAGAATAATTGAATCCGGTGAAACACCAAATCTAATATTTTACGGTCCATCGGGAGTCGGCAAAACAACCGTTGCCAGAATAATAGCTCAAAAAGCCGGCAAAAAGCTTTGCTATCTTAATGCAACGACCGCTTCAACGGGCGATATAAAGGAAATCGTGGGCGAAATCGGAAGTATTGATGCCGCAAACGGAATTTTGTTGTATCTTGACGAAATTCAGTATTTTAATAAAAAACAACAGCAAATTCTGCTTTCGTTTATAGAAAACGGCGATATAACACTTGTTGCATCAACAACCGAGAATCCGTTTTTTTATGTATATAATGCGATTTTAAGCCGTTCAAGTGTGTTTGAATTCAAATCGCTCAAGGCGGAAGACATTGTACCCGTTATACAAAGGGCGACAAAAATAGTAGCCGAAGAAGAAAAAACAGAATTTATAATATCTGATGCCGTTGCATTAAAAATTGCCAGGTCTGCGGCAGGAGATGTACGAAAAGCACTTAATACCTTGGAACTTGGAATAATGCTCTTAAAAGCATCGGGAGAAAGCGAGCTTTCCGATGAGATATTAGAGCAAATTCTTTCGGAAAATTCTGTGAGATATGACCGTGAAGGCGATGAACATTATGATATAGTTTCCGCTTATCAAAAGTCAATGAGAGGTTCCGATGCAAATGCGGCGCTTCATTACCTTGCCCGTCTTTTGGCGGCAGGCGATTTACCGAGCGCATGCAGACGGCTTATGGTTTGCGCTTGTGAGGATGTTGGGCTTGCATACCCACAGATAATCCCGATAGTAAAATCGGCGGTAGATATTGCAAATGCCGTAGGTCTTCCCGAAGCACGCATTCCTCTTGCTGATGCAGTTATTTTAGTTGCAAATGCTCCGAAGTCAAATTCCGGTGAAGACGCTATTGATGCGGCATTGAGTGATGTTCAGTCCGGCAATTTCGGCGCCATACCGAGGCAACTTCAAAACAAGCATTTTGACGGTGAAGAGTCATCGGTAAAAGGGCAAAACTATTTGTATCCCCACGAATTTAAAAATCACTATGTTAAACAACAGTATTTGCCTGATATTTTAAAAGACCGGCAATATTATAAATACGGTCCTAATAAAAACGAGCAGGCATTTAAAGAGTATTGGGATAAAATAAAAAAAGAATAAATCCATAATACTGTGAAATAATAATCCCGATGTTTCACGTGAAACATCCGGAGGAAAAAGAAATGAAAATATTTTTGAGGTGCTTTTCGGCGTTTGCGGTTGGGGGCTTATTTTGCCTGATAGGGCAAGTTTTGATTGATTATACCAAGTTAACGCCCGCAAGAATACTTGTTTCTTATGTTGTTTCGGGTGTTTTGCTGACAGCAATCGGTTTGTATGAGCCGATTGTTAAGATAGCAGGTGCGGGAGCAACTGTGCCGCTTACGGGCTTTGGGTACTGTCTTGCAAACGGTGCAAAGGCCGCTATTGACAAATACGGGGCAATCGGAATTATAACCGGAGGTCTTACCGCAACCTCTGCAGGAATAACAGTTGCGCTGTTTTTTGGATTTTTAGCTTCGCTTATTTTTAAATCTGATGAAAAATGAGGTTGTTTATGCAATCTCATTTTTTTGTTTACATTTTTTGATTTTGCTGATATAATATTCGCAGGCATCTTTGCTTTGCAAAGATACCGCACAGTTGTGCGCCGAATCTTCGATTCACCTTCATGTTGAATCATGGCACAAAAATGCCCTTGCAAGCAAACAT
>JAZLFV010000180.1:0-4430 GCA_045615965.1 Acutalibacteraceae bacterium | reverse complement strand
GGTTATACGGATAAAGAAATCGGATTTGATGCTGATACATGTGAGGTTTTAATAAAGGTTCATGAGCAATCACCTGATATTGCAATGGGCGTTGATAAAGGTCTTGAATATAAAGGCGGAGAAGAAGATAAGTATAACCTAAACGGCGCAGGCGACCAGGGTATGATGTTCGGATATGCCTGTAACGAAACACCTGAGCTTATGCCGCTTCCCGTTTCGCTTGCCCATAAAATGGCAAAACGATTAACCGACATTCGTAAAAAAGGCGAACTTGATTATTTGTGCCCTGACGGTAAAACTCAAGTGACCGTTCAGTATGATGACGGTGTACCAACCCGTGTTGATGCGGTTGTTGTATCAAGTCAGCACAAGGCGTATATTGACCTTGAAATACTTAGAAAAGATATTCTCGAAAAGGTTATAAAGCCTATTATTCCCGAAAAGCTTTTTGATGAAAACACAAAGGTTTATATTAACCCCACTGGCAGATTTGTTATAGGCGGTCCTCAGGGCGATACAGGTCTCACCGGCAGAAAGATAATTGTTGATACATACGGCGGTATGGCACGCCACGGCGGCGGCGCATTTTCGGGAAAAGACCCGACAAAGGTAGACAGAAGTGCCGCTTATGCTGCAAGATATGTTGCAAAGAATATTGTTGCCGCAGGTCTTGCGGATAAATGCGAGGTCCAGCTTGCCTATGCAATAGGTGTTGCTACTCCCGTTTCGGTTATGGTTGATACATTCGGTACGGGAAAATTCGATGACGAAAAAATAGCAGATGCGGTAAAGAATGTGTTTGACCTCCGCCCTGCTGCAATTATAGATAAATTGAATCTTCGCCGTCCGATTTACCGAAAAACTTCAAATTACGGTCATTTCGGGCGTGACGATGCCGATTTCACTTGGGAAAAGACCGATAAAACAGAGCTTTTAAAGAAAGAGTTTGATTTGTAATTTATGTTCTATATTGTTGATAAAAAACAGTTAAACTGTGCTGTTACATCCATTACCTTTGATGCTCCTTTTATTGCAAAAAAGGTAAAGCCCGGTCAGTTTGTTATCGTAAGAATTGACGAACGAGGAGAAAGAATACCGCTTACCGTTTCGGATTTCAGTTCCGAAAAAGGTACTGTCACCGTTGTAGTTCAGGCTGTAGGCTATACAACGAAGAAGCTTACATCACTTAATATCGGTGATTTTGTGCTTGATGTTGTAGGTCCGCTTGGTATGCCCACAGAGTTCGGCAGCCCCCGAAAAGCAATCGTAATCGGCGGAGGAGTCGGTTGTGCTATTGCTTATCCGCAAGCAAAGTATCTGCACAGCATCGGTGCAAATGTTACTGTTATATCAGGCTTTCGCAGTAAGGATATCGTTATTTTGGAAGACGAAATGAAGTCGGTATCGGATAATTATTTTGTAACAACCGATGACGGCTCTTACGGCAGAAAAGGTCTGGTTACCGAGGTTTTAAGCGAGCTTTTAAATAAGGATAGCTATGACCTTGTTATTGCTATAGGTCCTGTTCCGATGATGAAATTTGTGTCGCTTACAACAAAACCGTTTGGCGTAAAAACAATAGTAAGCTTAAATCCGATTATGATAGACGGTACGGGAATGTGCGGCGGGTGCCGTGTAAGCGTTGGCGGAGAAACAAAGTTTGCCTGTGTAGACGGTCCTGATTTTGACGGTCATTTGGTGGATTTTGACGAGCTTACAAGAAGAAACGGTTTTTATAAAGCGGAAGAAGCTCATAAATGCAGATTGGGGGAAGCTGAAAATGGCTGATATGTCACCTTTTAAAACCCCTATGCCGGTTCTTGAGCCCACCGTACGCAATAAAACCTTTGATGAGGTTGCATTAGGCTACACACCCGAAATGGCGCAAAAGGAAGCAGAGCGGTGTTTAAACTGCAAAAATATGCCTTGCGTTTCGGGTTGTCCCGTTGGCGTGCGTATACCTCAGTTTATTGAAAAGGTAAAAAGCGGCGATTTTTCAGGCGCTTATGAAATTATTACCGATACAAATTCGCTTCCTGCCGTTTGCGGCAGAGTTTGCCCACAAGAAAGCCAATGTGAGGGCAAATGTGTTCGTGGTATAAAGGGCGAAAGTGTTGCAATAGGGCGTCTTGAACGCTTTGTTGCAGATTATTATATGAAAAACGGCACACCGAAGAAAACCGATATAAAAAAGAACGGCAAAAAGGTTGCGGTTATAGGCGCAGGGCCTTCCGGTCTTACCTGTGCGGGCGACCTCGCCAAAAAAGGCTATGATGTAACTGTTTTTGAAGCTTTCCATACAGCAGGCGGCGTGCTTATGTACGGTATTCCCGAATTCAGGCTCCCGAAAGGTATTGTCAGCCGTGAAATAGAAAGTCTTAAAAGCTTAGGCGTTGAGATTATGACCGATATGGTTATCGGCAAGGTTTTAACGGTTGATGAGATAATGGAAATGGGATACAGCGCCGTATTCATAGGCTCAGGCGCAGGACTTCCGATGTTTATGGGAATTGAGGGCGAAGGCAGCGTGGGTGTTTATTCTGCAAATGAATTTTTAACCCGAATAAATCTTATGAAAGCCTATAAAGAGGGTTACGATACACCTATAAAGCATTCAAAGTCGGTTGCGGTTGTAGGCGGCGGAAATGTTGCTATGGATGCCGCACGCTGTGCAAAGCGGCTCGGCGCTCAAAATGTTTATGTAATCTACCGCCGAAGTGAAGCTGAAATGCCTGCAAGAAAAGAAGAAATCAAGCACGCCAAGGAAGAAGAAATCGAATTTAAACTCCTTTGCAATCCCAAAAGAATCGTAACCGATAAAAACGGTGCGGTTTGCGGTGTGGAATGTATAAAAATGGAGCTCGGCGAGCCGGACTCTTCCGGCAGAAGAAGACCTGTCGAAATCGAAAACAGCGAGTTTATTATTGATGTTGATTCGGTTATTATGGCGCTCGGTACAACGCCAAATCCCCTTATACGCAAAACAACCGATGGGCTTGAAACAAACAAACGAGGTTGCCTTGTTGTTGACGAAGCTCTTATGACAACCAAAAACGGTGTATTTGCCGGCGGTGATGCGGTAACCGGCGCCGCCACGGTTATTCTTGCCATGGGCGCAGGAAAAACCGCCGCAGATTCTATTGATAAAATGTTAGAATAACGGCAAATTTCAGCTGTAAAACCATTAAAGAGAGAGGATATAAAAATTCTCTCTCTTTTTTTGCAAAAATTCTATTTTTTAAACAAAATTTCAGACAAAAAATTATAATAAGTTACATAATTTTTTCATCTTGTTAGTTTACATAATATAATTATGCGCATACTTTTTGCATAAAAAGTTTTTGTCATTTTCAACCGAGTTATCCACCGTTTTTGTGTCGAAAAACGGCAAAATAAGGTAATTTATAATTTTCTCTGTTTAATACTCGGTGGATAATGTGGATAATTATAAACACTGATTTAGTTTACATAATACAAGAATATGCAAACATTAATAACAAAATTGTAACCAAATTGTAACTTGATTTTTCAAAGCAATATGTATACAAGCGCCGCAAGCAAAACACGGTCTTCGCTCTCGCAAAAAAGCAGTAAAATAAGCCCTAAAATTATCCCTGCATCTTTATCGTTTTTGAGCTTGTTTAAAATAGGTATATTAAGCAGACTTTCATTTAAATCAAAAGGACTTTTAGGCTCACTTATATGTTCTTTTTTACCTTCTGTTGCAGCTTCACGCCCTCGCCTGATTGTGGCATTGCCAGAATCCGCCATTTTTTTCATTCGCTCAACCGCTTTTTGTCGCTCGATAATAAAATCCTGCTCGGTCAAAGCTTACCCCACCCTTAAAAAATACTTAAAATACCGCTTTCCTTTAAATAGGGCAAAAGCTCTATGAGTTTTAAAAGCTTAACGGCGGTATCAACCTTTTCCTGCTTTTCCTTTGAAAGATTTGGCTTTAACGCAAGGAGCAGAGCAGTCCGGCGGTCGTCACCGCTTGATTTTAGGCGGTTTATTATAGATATAACCGAATTAAGCTCGTTTGCGGAGAGCCCTGTACTTTCGGAAGAATTATTATTCTTTTCTTCGCTTACTCCGTCTGAAAGCAGACCCTCGGCAAGCGCTTTTACCTTTTTCATACTTTCCTCATCGTTTAGTATTTCCGAAAGCTTTGAGCTTAAATTATCCATATCATTTACCGCCTAAAAGCTTTAAAAGTTTTTGCGCAGCATCGCTTGACAAAACCTCACGAAGCTTTTGCTTATCGTTTAAAGCCTCGTTCACCTTTTTTCTGTCAGACGGAGAAAGCGAATCAAGAAGTGCGGAGGTATCACCGCTTTTTGCTTTGTTTATGCTGTTTTTATCTATTTTTCCGTTTGCATAACCTAATATATTTTCATAATTACTATTGCTTTTCATAAAAATTCCTCCTA
>JAZLFV010000179.1:0-3876 GCA_045615965.1 Acutalibacteraceae bacterium | reverse complement strand
ACGCTTAATATGTCGGGCGGTCTTGTTAAAATAAACGGCAAGCCGGCAACCGCAGGAATACTTAAAAGTATTGCAAAACACCTTGTAAACATTCACGGTCAGCATGATAGCCAAGCACTTTTAAATCCCGATAATCATTGTTTCTACATAGATAAAATTGCGGAAAATCAAAAGCAGTTAAGCGAATATTATGCCGAGTTTAAGAAGCTTAATGCCATAAGAAAAGAGCTTGCCGAAATCGAAACAGATGAGGACGAAAAGGCAAGACGCACGGAATTTCTTAAATTTCAGATAAATGAGCTTGAAAGCGCAGATATAAAGGTAGGAGAAAAGCAAGCAATAAGAGAAAAGCTATCGGTTGCCGAAACCTTGGAAAAAACCTCAAACGGTATAAATAACGCCTGTACGCTTCTGTCCGGCGGTGATGATTTTGATGGCTCAATAACGCTTATAAACAATGCAGTAAAGTGTATATCGGGTATAAAATCGGACGAAATAAAGGAAAACACCGAGGTGTTAAACCGAATTTCCGCCGAACTTGAAACGGTTTCGGATAATCTTAAAGGATATCTTCGTGAATTAAACGGCGGAGAGTTTGATAAGGAAACGCTATCCGCAAGGCTTGACCTAATAAACCGTCTTATGCGAAAATACGGTGCGAGCGAGGAAGAAATGCTTAGGTTTTTAGAAAACGCCAAAGCAGAGCTTGACGGCATAATGCTTTCAGACGAAAATGAGAAAAGATTGGGAAAAGAGCTTGATGCTTCAACCGAGCGGCTTGTTGATTTGGGTGAAAAGCTCAGTAAAACAAGGGAAAAAGCGGCGGAAAAGTTTTCAGCAGATGTAAACACCGTTCTTAAATACCTCGATATGCCGGATGTTGAGCTATGCGTTGATATAAAAAACGGTACATATACCAAAAACGGTTGCGACACAGTTGAATTTATTATAAAAACAAATGTCGGTGAGGATTTTAAACCGCTTTCAAAGATTGCTTCAGGCGGTGAGCTTTCGAGAATAATGCTAAGCATTAAGAGTGTACTTGCCGAAAAAGATGATGTGGATACCCTTATTTTCGATGAAATAGACACGGGTATAAGCGGATTCGCCGCCGGAAAAGTAGGAAAACAGCTTTGTGTTGTGGCAAAGACAAGGCAGGTTATCTGTGTAACTCATTTAGCTCAGATTGCCGCCGCAGGGGCTAATCATTTAAAAATAGAGAAAACGGTTAAAAACGGCAGAACATATACAAATGTGTTTAATATTTCGGGAGATGAGCGTATCAAAGAAATTGCACGAATTATGTCGGGAACCGATTTAACCGAAAATTTATACAATTCAGCCAAAGAGCTGTTAGATAGGAGTTAAATTAAATGGGGATTTATGAAGAATTGGTTGCCAGAGGGCTTATAGCTCAGGTAACGGACGAAAAGGAAATAAGAGAGCTTGTAAATAACGGTAAGGCTACATTTTATATCGGCTTTGACCCAACTGCCGATAGTCTTCACGTTGGTCATTTTATGGCGCTTTGCCTTATGAAGCGTCTGCAAATGGCAGGCAATAAGCCAGTTGTACTTATAGGCGGCGGTACAGCTCATATAGGCGACCCTTCTGGCAGAACGGATATGCGCTCTATGATGACAACCGAAACAATTCAGCATAACTGTGATTGCTTTAAAAAGCAGATGAGCCGTTTTATCGAGTTCGGCGAGGATAAGGCAATTATGGTCAATAATGCCGATTGGCTTTTAAACCTTAATTATATTGATGTTTTGCGTGATGTAGGCGCACATTTTTCGGTAAACAATATGTTAAGAGCCGAATGCTATAAGCAAAGAATGGAAAAAGGTCTTTCATTCCTTGAATTCAACTATATGATTATGCAAAGCTATGACTTCTATCATCTTTTCAAGGAATACGGCTGCAATATGCAGTTCGGCGGTGATGACCAATGGTCTAATATGTTAGGCGGAACAGAGCTTATAAGAAAGAAATTGGGCAAGGACGCCTATGCAATGACCATAACCCTGCTTCTTAATTCCGAGGGCAAAAAAATGGGTAAAACCGTAGGCGGCGCTGTTTGGCTTGACCCGAACAAAACTTCCCCTTATGATTTTTATCAGTATTGGCGTAATGTTGCAGATGCCGATGTACTTAAATGTATAAGAATGCTTACCTTCCTTCCTCTTGAAGAGATTGATAAGATGGATGCTTGGGAGGGAAGTCAGCTTAATACTGCCAAGGAAATTTTGGCGTTTGAGCTGACAAAGCTTGTTCACGGTGAGGAAGAGGCGACTAAGGCTCAGGAAACGGCAAGAGCTGTATTCTCCGGCGCAGGCTCACACGATAATATGCCAACGGTGGAACTTAGCAAAGACGATTTGACAGACGGAAAAATCGGTATTTTATCGCTTATGGTTAAGGGCGGACTTTGCGGCTCAAACGGCGAAGCAAGACGTCTTGTTCAGCAGGGCGGTGTAACGGCAGACGATAATAAAATTACCGACCCGTCATTTATGTTTACGGCTGAAATGCTCGAAAAAGGCGTAATAATCAAAAAAGGCAAAAAGAGCATCACAAGGTTTACTATAGCCTAAACTGAGAATAATGGGACTTTTTAAGAAAAAACCGAAGAATAATGCGCTTTTAAAAACCTTTGACGGCAGAGAGCTTAAATATGTTACAAAGCGTGTAAAAAAGAGTGACGGCACAAACGAATACGTAATTGTGGGTAAATCGGGCAGAATTGCGGTGATAGATGAGCAAATACGTATCATCTGCGGCGAAAAGGATATTTTTAACTGTAAAATTGAAGATGCAAAGTATTATCTTTTAATGAGCGGTGACGGTGTTACGGTTGAAGGTGAAAACACCGTTACTGGCGAATACGATAATGTTACCGCTTATTATACATATTACAGAAAATAGGGCAAACGGAAAAACATATATGAGCAGAGAACTTGAAAAAAGCATACTTGTTGAGCGCAGCATCATAAAAAAATACCGCAAGCAGATTTGGAATAATTTTGTAAGAGCGGTAAAGGAATATGAGCTTATTAAGGAAAACGATAAGATAGCCGTATGTATTTCGGGCGGTAAGGATTCTATGCTGATGGCAAAATGTATGCAGGAGTTAAAGCGCCACAGCGAAGTTTATTTTGATGTGAAATATATTGTTATGGACCCGGGGTACATACCGGAAAACCGCAGGCTCATAGAGGAAAATGCAAGGCTATTAAATATTGATGTTGATATTTTTAATAGCGATATTTTTGATGTTGCATATAATGCAGGGGGGTCACCCTGTTACCTTTGCGCCCGTATGCGCAGGGGAGCATTATATTCAAGAGCAAAGGAGCTTGGATGTAATAAAATTGCTTTAGGCCATCATTTTGATGATGTTATAGAAACAGCGCTTATGAGTATGATGTATTCTTCGGAGATAAAAACAATGCTTCCAAAGCTTCATAGCACAAATTTCGAGGGTATGGAGCTTATAAGACCCTTATACTGTGTTAAAGAGCGTGATATTATTTCGTGGTGCAATTATAACAATCTGCATTTTCTGCGTTGCGCCTGCCGTTTTACTGCTGATAGTGCTTTTGATGAGTCCCTTTCAAAGCGGCAGGAAACAAAAGAGCTTATAAAAAACATCCGTAAATTTAACCCGGAGGCGGACGATAATATTTTCAGAAGTCTTCATAATGTTAATATGGCAACAATTCCCGGTTGGCGTGATTCCGATTCGGGAGAGATTCATTCTTTTATTGATAATTATTTTTGAGTTTCCCCATTTTTTGGTTGTGAAAGTGGAGAAACCCCTTTGTTTATGCGGGATTACGGGGTGTTAGAAATTGAAATTTTAGGTAAAAAAGT
>JAZLFV010000178.1:0-3909 GCA_045615965.1 Acutalibacteraceae bacterium | reverse complement strand
AACGGAACAGGTAAAACCGTAAGAACTTTGGTTCTTGCAAAGGGCGATAAAGCCGATGCTGCTAAAGAAGCAGGCTCGGATTTTGTCGGCGCAGAGGAAATGGTAGCTAAAATTCAGAATGAAAACTGGCTTGATTTTGATGTTGTTATCGCAACACCCGATATGATGGGTGTGGTTGGCCGTTTAGGTAAGATATTAGGTCCCCGTGGACTTATGCCTACACCTAAGGCCGGCACAGTAACACCCGATGTTGCCAGAGCTGTTACCGAGGCTAAGGCAGGTAAAATTGAATACCGCCTTGATAAAACAAACATCATCCATTGCCCGATAGGCAAGGTTTCTTTCGGAGCTGATAAGCTTAAAGAAAACTTTGATGCCATTATGGGTGCTATCGTTAAGGCTAAACCTGCTGCTACAAAAGGTCAGTATATTAAGTCTTGCGTTATAGCTACAACAATGGGCCCCGGAATTAAGCTTAATGTTTCTAAATTCGGCGCTTAAAATTTAAAAAATTGTTTTTTAAAAGGACGGGAACCCCCGTCCTTATTTTTTGCGCTTTAATGTTTTTACAGAATAAGGAGATTTTGTAAAATTGACCGAAAAACTTGTAATTTTTTGGGTATTTATATGTTGATTATTTCGAAATAGTATGATATAATAATACAGTATCTATGATGGCTGTATTATGCGGCTATGGCGTTTATTCAGCAAAATAAAATTTCCGCAGAATTTGAATCTGTTTTGTTAGGCGGCGATTAAATAGATTATGGTGGATATACATTCACATATTTTGCCCGGTATTGATGATGGCGCACGGGTAATTGAAGAATCACTTGATATGCTTCGGATTGCATCCGAAAACCAAACCGATAAATTGGTCTTAACACCTCATATGTTTAACCCGCGCATAGGTTTGGTTGAATACGAAAAGGTTAAAAGTTCTTTTGATTCATTGAAACTGCTTGCGGCGGATGAAGGTATAAAAATCCAACTTTATTTGGGCTGTGAGATTTTTTGTTCCGATTGGTTTTTTGAAGAAATCGGAAAGAAAGAGTTTTTTACACTTAACAATACCGATTATTTGCTTTTGGAGTTTGATTTTAACGAGGATGCAAAGGCTATTTGCAATGCCGCCGATGCGGTAATAAAAGCAGGGTACAGACCTATAATAGCCCACCCCGAAAGGTATAAATACTTTCGCAGAGATGCGCTTTGCGCACAACGGTTAATGAATAAAGGCTGTATTTTTCAGCTTAATAAATCAAGCCTTCTGGGTGTGCACGGAAGCTCGGCTAAAGAATTTTCTATGTGGATGCTTGAAAACCGAATAGCATCAGTAGTTGCAAGCGATGCTCACGATACCGAGTTTCGGGCTCCCGATTTGGAAGAATCGTTTATGTGGATTTACAGGTTTTTTTCAAAAACTTATGCCGAAGATTTGTTTTTTAACAATCCGCAGGCAATTTTAGACGGCAAAGATGTTATCGTAAGATAGCAAGAGGAGTTAAAATGAGATATTTCAGAATAATTATTATTTTAATGGCAATAGGAGTTACGCTTCTCAGAGCATTTTTCTTTATTACTAAATCTGATATAGATGTAGCACCTGTAATAGAGTGTGATAAAGATGTGCTCAGAATAAAGTGCAGCGATAGCGATGAAAAGCTTTTGGAAAGCGTAAAGGCGTATGATGAGCAGGATGGCGATTTAACCGATAAAATATTTATTGAGCGTCTTTACTATCTTGTAGGCGATAAAAAATCCAAGATAAAATTTGTTGTAATTGATAGCGATAACAATGTAACAAAGCTTTCAAGAGATGTTATTTACACCGATTACGAAAGCCCGAAAATCAATGTTTCATCAGACCTTATTTTCGTAAAAGAAAAAGAGAAAAAGATAATCACATACTTTACCGCAGAGGATATATTTGACGGTGATATTACAAACAGAATCAGGCTTATTTCAAATAATTACAATGCAAACACACCCGGCAATTATAATGTTTTGGCAAGAGTAAGCAACAGTCACGGCGATTTGCGGGAATTTAAATTTAAGATTTATGTTTTAGAAGAAGAGATGCCAATTCAAATAAAGCTTAAAGAGCACATAAAATACATACATATCGGTCAGGAGCTTGATTATTCGGAGTTTATAGATGAAGCTTCTCCTGAGCGTCAAAGAATTGAAATTGATTCTTCAAAGCTTGATATAACCAAAGAGGGCGGCTACGAGGTTTATTATAAAATAAAAGACGGCGAAAAAACAGTTGGATTTAACCGTTTGATAGTTGTGGTAGGTGAATAATAATGAGACAAATAAGAGCAGAAAATTTCAGTTTATTTACCACATGGCGTGATATAAAGAAAAATATTATTTTTATATTACTTGCAGCATTTGTAGGCTTTTCGGGTTCACGCCTGTATGCTACATATTTTGAAGAAAACCAGTATTCAAGCTCGATGGTTTTAGCGGTTAATATAGGCGGCTATTCTTCATACGCAACATACGGCTCGCTTACCGATACAATCCAGATTGCAGAGGTTATTGACAGCGTATTTAAAAGCGAAGTAATAAAGGATGTTATTGCCAAAGAAACCGGTCGTCCGTTTAATGCTTATATTGAAGCCGGTCAAGTTGAAAATACCAACTTTGTTTCTGTTTTATGCAAGGGGGGAAACCCAAGAAGCTCCTATCAGGCATTACTCGATTTGAATACAGGTTATCAGGCGCTTACAAATGACCTTTTCGGAAATGTTGTCTTAACGGTTGTTAAAAGCCCTACTGTTTCGTATCAGAAGGCTAACCGATACGAGGATTTTATCCACGAAATAGAGTATTCGCTCTTTGCGGCTGCGGCGGCAGTTATTGTTATAGTCTTGCTTTCGTATTTCAGAGATACCGTTAAGAATGAAAACGATATAGAAACATTGCTCGATTCTGAATTGTTTGAAACCGTTTATACGGAAAAGATTAATAATAAAGACAAACGGCCTTTAAAAATTTCGGATAACAATGTTGGATATTTGTTTAATTACAGCTTTAATAAGATGTCGGTTAAGCTCGAAAGTCTTAAGCGTACCAGAGATACGTCCTCGATACTCATAACAAGTGTTTTTGAAAACGAAGGAAAAACTACCGTGGCGTCAAATCTGGCAATTGCGTTGGCTGAAGACGGTAAAAAGGTTGTTTTGATAGATGCAGACTTTAAGAACCCTTCAATCTATAAAACCTTCCCCGAAATAGACGCAAACACCAAAAATCTTGTTGAATATATTAAGGGCGAGGCAACGCTTGAAGAGATTATTGCAACTGATAAAAGCAGTAAGATTGATATCATCTGTAACTTAAAGAGCCAAAGGAAGTCTACCGAGTATTTAAGAGAAGAAATCTTTAAGGATATGATTCTCCGGTTAGAGGGAATGTATGATTTTGTAATCATAGATTCACCCCCTGTCGGATTGGTTTCGGATACCGAAATTTTAAAGGATTATGTTTCTTCAGTTTTATTTGTTGTGGCTCAGGATTACTCCGAAGTCGGTGCAATTACGGATGCTATGGAAAATTTTGAAGAAGAAAAAATACTCGGATGCGTATTTAACAGAGTAGGTCAGTTCAAGAGGCAGTTAAAGGATAAATACATAGAAAGAACTTGATGTTAAATTATCGCACTCTTGATTTGACATAAGGAGATATTGCTAATGAAAACAAACGAATACAGTTCATTAGACAGAAAATCTAAAAGAAAAACCGCAAGAATGGAAGAATTCGACATAGCGAATTTTTTAAGACATTTTTGGATAAGCTTTAAAAAATTCTTTGCGATTATATTGGCTATTACCGTGATAGCCGTAGTTGCCGTTTATGCTTATTTTAAAGCAACATTTGTTCCTGAATATAAAAGTAAAA
>JAZLFV010000177.1:0-2445 GCA_045615965.1 Acutalibacteraceae bacterium | reverse complement strand
TCTTCTTCGCCGACCTTAACGATTACAAGCTCGCCCGAATCATCAAGCATTGCTTTAGGGTCGCTGTACTGCGGCAATAAAGCCAAGTATCTGTCGGTATCGGTCTCGATAGCGTCAAGCACTTCAAAGGTGTATTCTTTGCCGTTATCATCGGCAAGAGTTATTATATCGGGATTATATTCTTCTGTCTTTATTTCTTCACTCATTATTCTGTCTCCTGATTTAATATTTATTCTGTAAATTATTCTACTATATTTTAATTGATATTACAAGTAAATATTAAATATTTTAAAAAATCGGATTGCCTTAAAAGACAACCCGAAAATACATAAAGGTATGAAAAGCTTGATTTTTACTTTGAAATGTCTTCTACTATAATCTCTCTTATACCGTTTTCATTTGCAGCCTTTGAGACGTTTTTCTTTTCGCCGTCACGGTAAGCAAAGAATTTTTCGGCAACGGCAGGGAAAAGAGCGTAGCTTAAAACATCTTCTTCGGATTTTCCGATGCCTTTTTCATCCATTTCAGTCTTATATTTTTGAAGCTCAGGCTCGATTAAATCGGCAGGGCGGCAGGTTATAATCTTATCTTCGCCTATTGCTTTTTTGCGAACATCCTCGTTTACTTCTGCGGGAAGCTTACCGTATTCGCCACGAAGAAGAGCCTTTGATTCCTTGGGAACCATTTTGTAGCGCTCACCCGAAATAACATTCATAACGGCTTGTGTGCCGACAATCTGCGATGTGGGAGTTACAAGGGGAGGATAGCCGAAATCCTTACGAACTCTCGGAACTTCTGCCAAAACATCGTAGTATTTATCCTCTTTGCCCGCCTGCTTTAACTGGTTAATCATATTTGAAAGCATACCGCCGGGGACTTGGTATATAAGTGTTTTTGTATCAACATTTAATACCTTTGGGTCTAAAATTCCGTCTGCCTTCAATTTATCGGCGACTGTGCGGAAATGCTTTGCAACATCAGAAAGAGCGGTAAGGTCAAGACCGGTATCACGCTCTGTACCCTGAAGTGTTGCAATGAGGGCTTCGGTAGAGGGGTTTGAAGTGCCGTTTGCAAGCGGAGAAAGCGCTGTATCAACAATATCAACACCTGCTTCACTTGCCATAAGAAGTGTCATATCACCCGTACCGGTCGTGTTGTGAGTATGAAGATGAATGGGAACCTTAACATTTTCTTTAAGCTTTTTAACGAGGGAATATGCATCATAGGGAAGCAAAAGGTTTGCCATATCCTTAATGCAGATTGTATCCGCACCCATATTTTCAAGCGTTTTTGCAAGAGAAACAAAGTATTCCTCATTATGAACGGGGCTCTTTGTGTAGCTGATTGCCGTTTCGCAAATTCCGCCGTATTCCTTGCAGGATTTAACCGCCTGCTCAAGATTACGGGGGTCGTTAAGCGCATCGAAAATACGAATTACATCAATGCCGTTCTCGATGGATTTTTTAACAAAAGCATCTACAACATCGTCTGCATAATGCTTGTATCCCAAAATATTTTGACCTCGGAACAGCATTTGGAGCTTTGTATTCGGCATATATTTTTTTATTGTACGAAGCCTTTCCCACGGGTCCTCGTTTAAAAAACGCATACAAGCATCGAAGGTAGCTCCGCCCCAACATTCAACCGACCAATAGCCGATTTTATCGAGATTTTCAAGGGCAGGAATCATATCTTCAATTCTCATTCGTGTTGCGGCTTGAGACTGGTGGGCATCACGAAGAATAGTATCGGTAATAAGAAGCGGTTTCTTTTCCATTTGTATCAAGACCTCCGATTAGGCAAAAAGTGAAATCAAAGCGCCGGCGGCGATGGCAGAGCCTATAACACCGGCAACATTCGGACCCATAGCGTGCATAAGCAGGAAGTTCGAGGGATTTTCCTTTTGACCTACACTCTGCGAAACTCTTGCCGCCATCGGAACAGCCGAAACACCGGCAGAGCCGATAAGCGGATTTATCTTATTCTTTGTAAACAGATTCATAAGCTTTGCAAGAAGAATTCCGCCTGCAGTTCCGCAAGAGAAAGCAACGATACCCATAGCAAGGATAAGGAGCGTTTCTTTTGTGAGGAATGTTGTGCCGACTGCTGTTGCACCAACCGAAATACCCAAGAATATCGTAACAATATTCATAAGCTCGTTTTGAGCCGTTTTGCAAAGGCGCTCACAAACACCCGATTCTTTCCAAAGGTTGCCGAGCATAAGGCAGCCGACAAGCGGTGTTGCAGAGGGAACAAGAAGCGAAACAAAAATGGTAACTGCAATCGGGAAAATAATTTTTTCGGTTTTTGATACCTTTCTTAAAGGCTTCATAACGATAGCTCGTTCTTTTTTGGTGGTAAGAAGCTTCATTATGGGCGGCTGAATTACGGGAACTAAAGCCATATACGAATACGCCGCAACGGCTATTGCGCCGAGCAGATGCG
>JAZLFV010000176.1:0-6636 GCA_045615965.1 Acutalibacteraceae bacterium | reverse complement strand
GGAATATAAGCTTCCCGTTTTTCTTACCCTCTTTTTCATTATGGCGGAAGCGGTAATTGAGAGCATAATTCCGTTTATAACAGCAAAGCTCATTGATACCATGCAGCAAAACCCCGATGGTCTTGAGCTTGGGTTTATTCTTAAAACGGGCGGAATTTTGGTAGCTCTTGCGGTAGCCTCGCTTTCGTGCGGCGGTATAGCAGGGTATACCTGCGCCAAAGCCTCTGCGGGATTTTCAAAGAATTTGCGCCACGATATGTTTTATAACATTCAGGGTTTTTCTTTTACTAACATTGATAAGTTTTCGTCTTCCTCGCTTGTAACCCGAATGACAACCGATGTAAACAATGTTCAGATGTCGTTTATGATGATTATAAGAATTGCGCTTCGTGCTCCTCTTATGCTTATATTCTCAATCATTATGGCGTTTATTATGGGCGGAAAATTGGCGCTCGGATTTGTTTGCATTATTCCCGTTTTGGGCGGCGGACTTCTTATTATTGCCAAATATGCAATGCCTGCGTTTAAAAGAGTTTTCAAGAAATATGACAGACTCAATGAATCGGTTGAAGAAAATGTCAGAGGAATGCGTGTTGTAAAGGGCTTTTCACGTGAGGACTATGAAAAACAGAAATTTACAAATGCTTCCGAAGATATTTGTATGGACTTTACAAAGGCGGAAAAAATCGTTGCCTTAAACGGTCCGCTTATGCAGATTTGCATTTACTTTAATATGATTTTCGTGCTTTCCATCGGCTCGTGGATAATAATAGGCGGCAGAAGCAATATCGCAGTAGGCGAAATTTCTTCTATGCTGACATACGGCTTCCAGATACTTATGCAGCTTATGATGATTTCGATGATTTATGTTATGCTTACAATGTCTGCCGAATCGGCAAGGCGTATTGCCGAGGTGCTTGATGAAAAGCCGACAATTTTAAATCCCGAAAATCCCGTATACGATGTAAAAGACGGCTCTGTTGTCTTCGATAATGTAAACTTTAAGTATTCAAAGCACGGCAAAGAGTTTGCGCTTATGAATGTAAACCTCAAAATCAATTCGGGAACTACAGTCGGAATAATCGGCGGTACGGGTTCGAGTAAATCGACCCTTGTTCAGCTTATCCCACGCCTTTACGATTCAACCGAAGGCACTATTACTGTGGGCGGTGTAAATGTTAAGGATTATGACCTTAAATCGCTTCGTGATGCCGTTGGTATGGTGCTTCAAAAGAATATACTTTTTGCAGGAACCATAAAGGATAATCTTCGCTGGGGCAACGAAAACGCAACCGATGAAGAAATCATAGAAGCCTGCAAATTAGCGCAGGCAGATGAATTTGTTGAAACCCTGCCTGACGGTTACGATACATATATCGAGCAGGGCGGTACAAATGTTTCTGGGGGACAGAAGCAACGCCTTTGTATTGCACGGGCGCTTTTAAAAAAGCCCAAAATTTTAATTCTTGATGACTCTACAAGTGCGGTTGATACCAAAACCGATGCACTTATTCAAAGAGGATTTTCAAGCTTTATACCCGAAACCACAAAGATTATAATAGCACAGCGTATTTCTTCGGTACAGAATGCCGATATGATTATAGTTATGGATAACGGTCTTATAACAAATGTAGGAACACATAACGAGCTTCTCAAAACAAGTGACATCTACCGTGAGGTATACGAACAGCAGACGAACGGAGGTGCCGAAGACAATGCCTAATCAAAAGATTCCAAAGGGAATGAATACGGGAAAGAAAATAAATGTAAAATCGCTTGTGCGTGTTGTAAAGCTTCTGTTTTCATTCTATCCGAAGCTTGTTACAGTAACGGGTATTTGCATACTTTTTTCATCGGTTGTTTCGGCAATTCCTGCCGTTTTTCTGCAAAAGGTTATTGACATTATAGACAGGTACTACAAGGATAACAAAGGGCATTTAAATTCAAAGCTTTGGCTTGTTGCCAAAAAGGAAATAATACCGCTCTTAATTATTCTTGCATCTATGTATGTAATATCAATAATTCTTATGACGGTTTATTCTTTGCTTCTTGCCAAAATTACGCAGGGCTTTTTATCAAAAATGCGCTGTAAGATGTTCGGCATTATGCAGAATTTGCCGATAAAGTATTTTGATACAAACAAACACGGCGATATAATGAGCCATTATACCAACGATATAGATACCCTGCGCCAGCTTGTATCCCAAGCGCTTCCGCATTTGCTTCAATCGGGAATTATAGTTCTTTCCGTATTGTTTATAATGCTTTGGTACAGCTTTTATATGACGGTTATCGTAATCTGCGGAGTATTTCTTATGCTTTTCGTTTCAAAAAAGATAGGCGGAGGCAGCGCAAAGTACTTTATTCGTCAGCAAAAATCTGTCGGTATAACCGAGGGCTATATTCAGGAAATGATGAACGGTCAAAAGGTTGTTAAGGTATTTAACCACGAGGATAAGTCCAAAACCGAGTTTGATAAGGTAAACGAAGACCTGTTTAACGATGGCTTTAAAGCGAATGCTTATGCCAACTGCTTAGGACCTATAATTATGAATATAGGTAATATTCTTTATGTTTTCTGCGCTATCGCCGGCGGTATATTTATGCTTACTAAACTGCCTAATGTCGGCATAAGCTCTATCATAAAGGGTGTATTTGTTCCGATTTCCATTTCGATTGTTGTTCCTTTCCTTAATATGACAAAGCAATTTACGGGCAATTTAAACCAATTATCCCAACAGATTAACTCTGTTGCTATGGCGCTTGCAGGTGCCGAGCGTATATTCGGGCTTATAGACCAAAAACCTGAAGACGATGAAGGTTATGTTAAGCTTGTAAATGCCGAGGAAAAGAACGGTGTTATTACCGAAACCGATAAACGCACCGGCAAGTGGGCGTGGAAGCATCCTCACGGTGACGGAACCGTTACTTATACCGCCCTTGCAGGCGATGTTGTTATGAGCAATGTTGATTTCTCTTATGTTGAGGGCAAGCAGGTTTTAAACGGTGTTTCGGTATATGCAAAGCCGGGTCAGAAGGTTGCATTTGTAGGTGCAACGGGTGCGGGTAAAACCACTATTACAAACCTTATCAACCGTTTTTATGATATTGAGGACGGTAAGATAAGATATGACGGCATAAACATAAACAAGATAAAGAAATCTGATTTAAGGCGGTCACTCGGCATTGTTTTGCAGGATACAAACTTGTTTACGGGTACTGTTATGGATAACATCCGTTACGGCAGGCTTGAGGCTACAGATGAAGAATGTATTGAAGCGGCGAAGCTCGCCGGCGCAGACGGATTTATAAAGCGTCTGCCCGATGGCTATGACACAATGCTTACCAATAACGGCGCAAATTTATCACAAGGTCAGCGTCAGCTCATTTCAATCGCCCGTGCCGCAGTTGCCAATCCGCCGGTTATGATACTTGATGAAGCAACATCCTCTATTGATACAAGAACCGAAGCCATAGTTCAAAGAGGTATGGATAAGCTTATGGAGGGCAGAACGGTATTCGTTATCGCCCATAGATTATCAACCGTTAAAAACTCAGATGTTATTATGGTTCTTGATAAGGGCAGAATAATCGAGCGTGGCAATCACGAAGATTTAATAGCTCAAAAGGGAACTTATTATCAGTTGTATACCGGTGCATTTGAGCTTGAATAGGCAATATAAAACGAGTATTTAAAGCAAAAATATATTCGGGATTCACAAAAACATAGTGAGTCCCGAATTTTTTTGAATTTTTCTATTGACTCTTACCTTACGTGATAGTTTACAATAGTGTCTTGGGAGGAATCGGCTATGATGACAGTAAAAAAAGTGAGTGAAATAACCGGTGTAAGCGTGCGCACGCTTCACTATTATGATGAAATCAGACTGCTTGTTCCGGCTGTGACTACAGAATCGGGATACAGAATGTATGATGCTTCAAATCTTGAACGTCTGCAACAGATTTTACTTTTTAAAGAGCTTGAATTTTCCCTTAATGATATTAAAAATATTATAGACAGTCCCGATTTTGACCGCAAAAAAGCAATATCGGAGCAAATTGAACTCCTTACACTTAAAAAGGAGCATTTTGAAAATTTAATATCTTTTGCAAAACAAATTAAGGAAAAAGGAGTCTATGAAATGGATTTTAAAGTATTTGACGAAAGCAAGATTGAAAGCTATAAAAAGGAAGCCAAAAATCAATGGGGTAATACCGATGCTTACCGTGAATACGAAAACAAAACTGTCGATTATTCAAAGGAAAAGCAAAAAAAGCTGGCAGATGATATGATGGAGATTTTTAAAGAGTTCGGAGGCAATATTAATAAATCCGCATCAGACCCGTGTGTTCAGGCGCTTGTTAAGAAGTTAAAAGAATTTATTACGGCAAATTTCTATACCTGCACAAATGAGATTCTTGCAGGATTGGGTAAGATGTATGCTTCGGGCGGAGAAATGACCGAAAATATTGATTTGGCAGGCGGTGAGGGTACGGCTGTTTTTACGGCAAAGGCAATAGAAATATTTTGCGGTTGATTTAAAGCTTTAAATCTGATTTTTTGTTTTAAATTAAAAAAAGCGAAGACGGTTTTTAGATTCCGCCTTCGCTTTATCATTATTATTTTTTTAAATTTCAATTCTCGGAACTCTCGGCGAAACGGCGCAAACCGTTTCGTAATTTATTGTACCTATGATATTTGAAAGCTCCTCAACGGGCAGATTTTTACCGAAAAGCTCAACCTCGTCACCAACGGAAGCGTTTTTAATATCCGTAATGTCAACCGACATCTGGTCCATACAAATCCTGCCGACTATCGGCGCTTTTTGCCCGTTTATAAGCACATAACCCTTGTTTGATAAAAGCCTGTTAAATCCGTCTGCATAGCCCACGGGAAGTGTTGCTATTTTTCGTATTTTATCTGCTTTATATGTTCTGCCGTAATTCACCGTTTCGCCCTTATTTATAGTTTTTATCATTGAAATAACGGTTTTAAAGGTCATAACGGGAATAAAATCTTTTTTAAGGTCTAAATCGGAAGAAGGGGTAAGACCGTAAAGTATAATTCCCGCTCTGCACATATCAAGATGCTTATCACTATCAAGGCATAATGCTGCTGAATTGCAACAATGACATACATTTGCATTGAGTCCAGCCTTTTTAAATTCATCTATACCCTTGATAAAATGCGAATACTGTTCGTCTGTAAATCCGTCCTCCTGCTGTTCGTTTCGGTCGGAAACGGCAAAGTGGGTAAATATTCCGTCAAAGACAAATCCCGAAAGCTTTGCAGCCGATATAGCATCTCTTATGCCGCAAAGAGCATCGCTGCGGCAATCAAAGCCTATTCTGCCCATACCTGTATCAAGCTTTATATGGATTTTAATATTAACTCCGCTCTTTACCGCTTCTTCCGATAGAGAAATGGCATATTCCTTTGAAAATACCGCTTGCGTGATATCATATTTTGAAAGCTCTGCCGCACAGCATACGGGTGTATAGCCCAAAACAAGTATGGGCTTTTTTATTCCTAAATCACGAAGCTCTACAGCTTCATAAATATTTGAAACGGCAAAGCTGTCTGCGCCTGATTGGTCCAAAACCGGGGCAACAATCTTAACGCTATGACCGTAAGCATTGGCTTTAACAACAGCCATTACCTTTGAAGTGCCTGCTTCGGATTTTATTATGCCGAAATTATGCTTTATGGCATTTGTGTCGATTTCCGCCCAGGCTCTTTTAAGAAAATTCATTTTTTCGCCTTCTTAAACATTAAATCTGAACAGAACAATGTCACCGTCATTCATAACATATTCTTTTCCTTCGCTTCTTACAAGACCTTTTTCTTTAGCGGTTACCATATTTCCGTCACATTTATTTATAAAATCATCGTATGCAATAACCTCTGCACGTATGAATCCACGCTCAAAGTCGCTGTGGATTTTTCCTGCCGCCTGCGGCGCTTTTGTGCCTTTGGTTATAGTCCAGGCTCTGACCTCCGGCTTACCGGCGGTAAGATATGAGATAAGACCTAAAAGGGTATAGCATTTTTGAATCATTCTGTCAAGACCTGAACGCTCAAGCCCCAATTCTTCAAGGAACATAAGCTTTTCATCATCTGAAAGACTTGAAATTTCAGCCTCCAAAGCGGCGCAAATCGGCAATATTTCCGCCTTTTCCTTTTCGGCAATTTCCTTTACGGCGTTATAGTTTGCGTTATCTTCAATACCTGATGAAAAATCATCCTCACTCATATTGCAGGCATATATAACCGGCTTTGCCGATAAAAGTGCGGTTGTGCTCAAAACTTCCTGTTCTGTATCGTTTTCGATTTCGATTGAGCGAGCCGGAAGCCCACTTTCAAGATGTGCGGTAAGACGCTTTAAAAACTCAACCTCAACGATATAAGATTTATCGCCCTTTAATGCCTTTTGCGCTTTATCAAGGCGGCGTGCGACAATTTCAAGGTCAGAAAAAATAAGCTCTAAATTTATGGTTTCAATATCCCTTACAGGGTCTACCGAGCCCTCAACGTGGATAATATCCGTACTTTCAAAGCAACGTACAACATGAACTATTGCATCAACCTCACGGATATTTGCAAGGAATTTGTTTCCGAGTCCCTCGCCCTTTGAT
>JAZLFV010000175.1:0-5087 GCA_045615965.1 Acutalibacteraceae bacterium | reverse complement strand
TGGCTATTGGGAACAATAACTCTTTTAAAGATATCATAATTTACACACCTCGTTTAAAACTTTCTTTAATTGCTTTTCCCAGTTAAGATTCTCTTTTGCATATTCCAGCATTTCGTTTGGCAAGTCTTTTTTATTCTTAACATACTCATAAAAATCAACAATTTCGTTAATATCAATCGGGTCATCGCAGGATGGCAGAGTCTTGCAAAAATCTACATCGGGAGGAAATGCAGGGTCTGGCAAGCTCTTGATAAAAGGAATACCTCTTGCGCAGTATTCACGGGATTTTAACACAGATGTGGAAGTAAAGCCTGCACGGTGGCCTCCCAAAATAGATACCGCCAGATTGCTTTTACAAAAGATTTTATCTAAATCTTCGCCCGATTTGGTACCGTGAAAAATCACATAATCCTGCAGATTGTAATCCTTTACAAGCTTTTTAAGATTGTTGCATTCGTCACCGTCTCCCACAATATTAAAGTAGATATTGGGCTTTAATTCAGTTTTGTTTTTATAATAAATATTAAATCCCTCAATAACACGGTCATATCCGTGATTAGGCAGAATCTTTGCAACAGCAATAAGATTTATATCATTTCCGTAGGAAATTTTATCACCGACATAATTTATGGTATCAACATCTATTCCGTTTTCAATGTTAATGCAGGGGATATCAAAGATTTTATCGAAACTTCCGATAACTGAAAAAGAAAAGTTGTACTTTTTAAGATGTTTTCTCAAAATTTTATCGGAAATAATCTTATATTTTGAAAACAGTCCCTTTAAATCTTTGTTTTGTTGGTCATAAGGATAAGTAGGTATTTCAACAACCACTTTGCATAATTTATGAAGCTTTTTAAGCATTTTCATAAAAGAAAAATCGGCGAAAGGATACCTTATGTAGCACATATCAATACCGTTTTCCCTGCAAACCTTATCTGCAAGGTCTAAAAGCTTAATGTATGTAAAAAAAAGCCTTGGCTTTTTATCCACCAAAATGGTTGTTTCGTCACCGTGAATAAGCACACCCATTTCATCCTTAAAGCACAAATGATAGGTGTCATACCCTAAATTTCGGAACGCCTTATACTGCCCTAAAAGCTTTTTTGTAACTCCAAGTGATTTGCTTGATGTTATATCGTTATCCGATATCATTAAAATCTTTTTTATCATAGAAAACAACCCTTATATTATGAAAACTTTTGCTCACTTATACCGAAGCATATTAAAACATATCTTTCATATCTGTGCTGGCGAAATCTTTAAGCGGAAGTTTTACAACCTCTCCGGTTTTCATACTTTTATAAACCGCTAAAACCATTTCAAGTGCATTTCTGCCTGCAACCGCATCAATATACGGTTTTCGGTCATTATTTATTGCATCTATAACATCGGCATAAAGAGAAGTATGTCCGTTTCCGTAAACATTGCTGGTTTGTTCCTTTAAGCCTTTGTTTTCGTTATCCGATTCGGTTTCGTCCGCAAAATCCCAAACGTCAATATTATTTGTGGATTTTCCGCCTAATTTAACCGTTCCGTTTTCACCGAAGAGATAAAGGGTTTCTTCAAGGTTTTGAGGATAAACATTTGTTGTGCCCTCAATAGTAGCAACGGCACCGTTTTTGAAAGTTACGACCGCCATACCGACATCCTCTGCCTCTAAATAATGGTGAAAATGCTGACGGGTTACGCCGTAAACGGTTTGGACTTCGTCGCCTAACATCCACCTTAAAAGGTCAATACCATGGATACATTGATTCATAAGGCAACCGCCGTCATCATTCCAAGTGCCTCTCCAAGGGGCTTGGTCATAATAATCCTTGTTTCTGTTCCAACGAACATGAATACTTCCGTGAGAAAGCTTGCCAAATCTTCCCGATTCTATAGCGTTTCTCGTCTTTTGAACAGCGATATTAAAGCGATTTTGATGGCAGGCGCAAACCTTTACACCCTTTTCCTCGCTTCTTCTGATAATTTCTTCGGCATCTGCCATATTCATAGCCATCGGCTTTTCGATAATTACATTTATACCATTATCAATGCAGTATAAAGCAATTTCGGCATGAGCGCCGCTGCTTGTTGCAATGGCAACAAGCTCTAATTCGGGGTGCTCTTTAATCATCACCTTATAGTCGGTGTATCTTGCTATTGATTCATCGTTTTGTAAATCATGCTTTGAAAGCAGTTTTTCAATGTTTTCGGGCACAATATCACAAGCTGCCACAAAATTAAGACCGTTATTCTTTACTGCTTTAATATGATTTGTTGCAATTCTTCCGCAACCGATAAGTGCATAGTCCATCATAATACCTCGATATCATTTATATTTTTAATATTCTTCGCTACATTTTAAATCTTATATATAATATTTTATCAGCTTGCCCTTACAGAGCTAAAGTCCAAATAAAACCGTTCCGCAAACAAGTGACTTGTCCTCAATTTTTTTTAGTAATTCTGCTTTCATAATTTTTCCTTCGATTTTTTATGAAAATTATTTTTAAAGAACTTAACTGATGTATATATTAAAAAGCTTACAGCATAAGCCCTAAATACTTTTCAGACAGCGCCTTTTTTTCTTTAATAATCTCGTTTACAGTTTTATAGTCGATTTGTGTTTTTGCTATATCTTCAAAACTGTTATCATTACTGAAAATCCTATCGCTCATTCCAAATTCTTTAAGCAAGGATTCAACCTTTTTCTTGCCCTTGCCCATTGAAATGAACTGTTTATTATACTGAATAGACATTGCCGTACCGTGAAATGTATCGGTAACTACAAAGTCGGCATTTCTTAAATACCCCAAAAACTCACGGGGACTTGCCGCAATTTTTATATCACACCAATCATTTTTAAAGCCTACCGATACAAGCGGAAGTCCTTTATCTTTGGCAAAAGCCTTGGTCGCTTTTATGTATTCATCGCTAAATCCCCAAAAACCGTCATAAGTATAAACAAGTATATAATTTTTCAAATCAACTCTTGCTTCGATTTTACTCCAATCGGCAAGAAATGACGGGTCTATAACACGGAAAATTTCATTTTTTCCGGTTACGGCTTTTAAAAAGTCTTCTGTTGCATCGTCACGTGCAGAAATATATTTCAATGCTTTTAAGCCATCAAAAAACTCCGTATAATCTTTAAAATCATCTACCGTACTGCTACCTACACAAGTGGCATAATTAAAGATATTTTTGCAATCGAGTGAAAGACCGTAATATCTTTTATCAGGCATAAAGCTTCTGTTTTTAATATTCCAAATCTCATCACTTCCTACAATAACCGCATCAAAATCATTATCATTCTTTTTTGCTATTTTATAAAGCTTCCAATCCTTTAAATATTTAAGTGAAAGCTTTAAATCAAAGAAATCACGACTTATATCACGGTTAAACTGCTTGTGAAAACGGTATTTGAAGTTATATTGGCAGTCTGTGTGCAAAAAATATACATCGTGACCTAAACTCTTTAAATAGTCAAAAAGACCGTAAGCCTGATAAAAGCTACCGTAATTATAACATTTGTAAATTGTTACTATACCGATTTTCATTTATTTACAACCTTATCCTTTATTCTAAGCAAAATCCAAACAGGGTTTTTATCATTACGCAATTTTTCAATATAACAAATCCGTTTTATTCTTTCTATAATATCATTTTTTTCATTGCTTTCACAAAACGCATCGTATACTTTTTTCCTTAAATACTCTTCCCGTTTATGATTATTCGCCTGCTTTTTATATTCAACAAGCTTTTCTTGGGCTTTTTCGGCATTAGCCAAATCCGTCATTTCAAGTCTTCCACATTGAATAAGCGGATTTAAAAGAGTTTCTGTTTCAGGATTTCTGCAAATAACAAGAGATGTACCGCTTGATTTTTCCTTATATTCAGGAAGCCACGCATCCATAAAGGTTATATCGGCTTCATTTGCGAAAACATCTGAACAATAATTGCAAGCCCTTTGTGAAAAAAGTCTGCGCCAGAAAAGAAAACCGAAATCCTCCGAGCCGAATGATTTATAAGAAGTATTATCAGTAAAATCTATTTTAACACCGTAATCCCATGCAGGACGGGTACTGTCTTTTATTCTGAAACGCACGAATTTTATATCCTCACGTTTATGACCGCTTTTGAAAGCGAGAGAATCTGTCATAAGCTTTGTGGGAGTATGACCGCATACAATACCGATTAAATACTTTATTTTTTCACTCCAAAAATCATCACTTGATTTAAGCTTTTTAAGAGCTGAAATAAAACACGGCACACCGATAACGGCACATTTGCCGTTTATATTTTTAATCTCTTTCAAGATTTTTTCAAGCGTTACCGGATAATATGCAGAGCCCTGCGCCGAAATCAAATCCTGCTTTGTTTTACAAACAGCATATTTAAAAAGTTCATTTGAATTACCTGTACTTTTTACAGATACTATGTAATCAACCGCACCGTTTTCAAGCAATGAGTTCATAAAATAAGTTGCAACTCCGCCCGAAGACGCATTATCAATGAAATCGTTGCAAATGCCTAAGTAACAATTACCCATTGGCGAAGTATATGTCTTTACACCGCCTTCAAAAGGACAAACTGTTTTACATTTTCCGCAATTAACGCATATCGACTCATCAATAACAGGTCTTATCGTACCCTCATTTGTTTCCGCCAACGCAATGCAATTTTTGGGACAAACCGTACTGCAAACACCGCACCCGGAGCATAAAGAATTTTCGAAAATGTTATTTGCAATTATCATTTATACTCTCTCTATCCCAAATAATATTTAATTCTTTCAATTAATCTCATTTGTATTATTTCGTAAACAAACAAAAATTTAAATTTTCCGCTTTTAATATATTTAATCTTTTTCTTATTCTTTTTATCGGTTATTTTGTCTTCATAATTTTCGATAAGCTCTTTTAATTCCTTGCGTCCTGCGATTTCGCACATTTCTTTATATCTCGCCCTAATCGGCTTTTTATTTTTAACCGAATTTGCAGTATCTATAACTCCCAAAAGAGCCTTAAGCATAGATGTTTTATTTTTATCCTTTAAATCGGTGGCGTTGATACTTAATTCTTCAAGCGTGTTTTCAA
>JAZLFV010000174.1:0-3323 GCA_045615965.1 Acutalibacteraceae bacterium | reverse complement strand
ATACTTTCCGAATTTTTAATGTTCTTTATTGCATTTTGAAATTCGGATTTTTCTACTGATTTTTCTGATTTATAGTCGGGGCTCAACATATCAAACGAACTGTCAACCGAAACAAGATACGGTATATCGCTTCCCCATACTTCCTTTGCGGAAAATGTCTTTCCGCTTGAAGCGGCGTGATAAACCGTAAGTGCCGTTTTACCATTATATGTAAGCTTCAAATTCTTGGTATCATCTATTATTTTATCAAGCTTTTTTTCATATTCTTCGGCATTATTTCCCCAAATTTTCTTTAATTCTTTGCGTGATTTATAGCTTTGGTCGGTTTTATAATCATCGGTAATATCAAATTCATTATTCCCGTTTTCCCTTTTATAACAGGCAAATGTATAGGCGACTATACTTTGCGTTTTTAAAGCCTCATCGCTGTAGCTTATCGGCATTTCGCTCCCGACACATCCGAAGATATAATCTTTTGCCGTGATTTCGGTTATTTCTCCGCTTTTTGACAGTTTTAATCTGAATACATCTGCATTTTGGGTGTTTTCTGTGATGTTTTTCCCAAATACACTTATTGTTTTTACTCTGCTATCGCTTTTTATGAAAAAAACCGGCAAGGTTACAGTTATAAAAAATGCAATTAAAGCAATTCTGATGTTTTTTTTCATAAATATTCTCTTTTCTTTATTGTTTATATTGACTTTTTGGCAATTTTTATATAAAATAATAGTGTGTGCAGTTTATTGCTATTTTTATATTTGAGGTTTAGCTATGAGATGTAAATATATCTTTTTTTCTTTCTATGCTGTTATGTTTTTTTCAACATTTCAAAGAACTATAGATGTCATTAAATATACCGACTCTGATACAGGAACTCTTTTAACCAATAAGCATCTTCTGCTTTTTATTTTTAATATCGCCTTAATCGGTTGTGCTTCGCTTTTTTCGCTTTCAATAAGGCGTTGCCCTCTCAGAATGCCGAAGGTAAAAGCTCCTCTTGCTTTTGTTTCCCTTCTTTTTGTTGCTGTTGTTCTTATTGATATAATCTCAATATTCAAGAACTCCATTCAAAACGAAACAAGTGTTTCAACTTTAGATATCGTCAGAACAATTATGGATTTGGCGGTTATTACGTTATTTGTTATGTATGCTTTAAAATCTTTTGTATCTTACAAGATTCCGGGCTTGGCCTATATTATTCCCTTGGTATATTGGATGTATATATTGATTGTCTCATATATAAGAATTTCAAAAATGCCTCTTATTGCCGAAAACTCCATGCTTATGCTGGCAACCGCTTCAACAGTTGTTTTTTGGCTTTTCGTTTCAAAGCTTGCCAACGGTATTAATGAGGATAAAAACCTCCACAAGAAAATTTTGGCAGTTGGAATTTTTGCGGCAATAACCAGTATGGCTTTTTCCGTCCCAACGCTTATATCACATATTTTTAAGAGTGTTACTGTGCACAATGATAGCTGCACAGTTCTTATATATCTTGTAAACGGCGCATTTATTTCGGTATTTTTAAATTCGTTTTTCAGTAACCGTAATCTTTCAAAGCATTCCCGCCATTCCGGAAGCAATAAAATACTTCCGCTTCATTTGGAATTCGATAAATAAATTTTATACTGTTTAGTTTTGATTTTAAAGGCAATAATGATTATATGATTGTATGCCGTATGCGGCACTATGAACGGAAGTGATACTTTGGAAAAATTTGTTATAAAAGGCGGCAAGCCTCTTAAAGGTACCGTAAAAATCGGCGGAGCAAAAAACGCAGCAGTTGCCATTCTTCCGGCTGTTTTACTTTCAGATGAGCCGTGTATTATAGAAAATTTACCGGAGATATCCGATGTTGCTTCATCGCTTAAAGCTTTGGCTTCTTTGGGTGCAACCGTAAAAATAATAAATAAATCCACCGTGGAAATAGACCCAAGAAGCGCAAACTCCTTTATAATAACAAAAGAAATTTCAAAGGGTATGCGTGCTTCAAGCTATTTTATGGGTGCATTAATAGGAAGATGCAGAAGAGCTAAGGTTTCCCCTCCGGGTGGTTGTGATTTCGGCGTAAGACCTATCGACCAGCATATAAAAGGCTTTGAAGCACTCGGAACAAAGGTTATAATAGAAAACGGAATGGTAGATGCGAGAGCCGCTTCACTTAACGGTTGCTCGGTCTATTTAGATGTTGTATCGGTAGGAGCTACAATAAACATTATGTTGGCGGCAGTAAAGGCACACGGGCTTACCGTAATTGAAAATGCCGCAAGAGAGCCACATATAGTTGACCTTGCAAATTTCTTAAACTCTCTTGGAGCAGATATTATGGGTGCCGGCACGGGAGTTATAAAAATAAGAGGTGTTTCGCATCTTCACGGCGCAACATACAGCATAATTCCCGACCAAATTGAAGCCGGAACATATATGGTTGCCGCCGCCGCAACACTCGGCGATGTTGTTATTGATAATGTAATACCGAAGCATCTTGAGTCAATCGCCGCCAAGCTTATCGAAATAGGCGCAACTGTTACGGAAAGTGACGAATCGGTAAGAGTTACGATGTCCTCACGCCCTAAAAAATGCAATGTAAAAACTATGCCGCATCCGGGATTTCCAACAGATATGCAGCCTCAAATTGCCACACTTCTTTCGATAGCGGAAGGTGCAAGCATTATTACCGAGGGTGTTTGGGATAACCGATTCAGATATGTAGAGCAACTGACCCTTATGGGTGCTGATATTCAGGTGGACGGTAAAACCGCCGTTATAACCGGTGTTAAGGAATTAAAGCCTGCTCCGGTAAAATCGGTTGACCTTCGTGCAGGCGCCGCAATGATAATTGCAGGGCTTATGGCAAACGGAAAAACCACCGTTGAAGATATCGAACATATAGACAGAGGCTATGAAAACTTAGCCGAAAAGCTAAGAAGCCTTGGTGCAGATATAGTTCGTATTGATGACCACTCCGAATTAAAAATAGCTAAAAACGCTTAAACTCAACATTAAAGTGTGGCAAATAAATGCCACACTATATTTTTATGAATAATGAGGTTATCTTATGTCAAGAATTTGTCCGCTTATGAGCGGTTCAAAAGCCAACTGTACATATATCTCCTGCGAAAGCGGAAGCTTTATTGTTGATATTGGCTCATCATACAAGCAATTTTTATCGGCACTTTATGATATCGGGGGAGACCTTGAATCGGTTAAAGGCATTTTTATAACGCATGAGCACAGCGACCATGTCGGCGGTCTTAAAATGTTTTTAAAGAATAACCAAATACCGCTTATCGCATCAGCAACAACACTCGATTCACTCTTTA
>JAZLFV010000173.1:0-6635 GCA_045615965.1 Acutalibacteraceae bacterium | reverse complement strand
TATATTGCATTTTTCTTGAATTTTCATTTTTACTATGATATAATCAAAACAAATTTTGGAAAAGGGGTTAAAGAGTAATATGTCGGTTAAAAAGAATATTAATAGAAACTCAAGCATTGAGCTATTGAGAATAATATCAATGTTTATGATTGTTTTTCATCATTATTGTTTTTATTCCGGTCAGCTAAGTAGTACAAATTTGTCATTTCAAACCTTTGGGTCAATGTTTCTCGGAACTGGTGGTTCAATAGGTGTTGTGGTATTTTTTATGATTTCCGGTTATTATTTAATAAATGATAACAGCTCATATTTTAACTTTAAGCGTATTATGAAATTTTGGCTTCAGGTCGCTTTTTATTCGGTATCCATGACATTGATTTTTCAATTAAAATTCTTATCCGATTTTGATTTAGAAGCCTTTGTAAAAGGCTTTTTGCCAATACTTACCGTAAAATGGTGGTTTGCAAGCTCGTATTTTTTGATTTATCTTCTTCATCCGTTTTTAAATAAATTGTTAAATTCCCTTGACAAGTCAGGATACAAGAAATTATTAGTATTTTGTGTTTTTTGTTGGTTTGTTATTCCAACCTTAACGGATTTGGAATTTCAAAGTAATGAATTAATTTACGGATGTACAGTTTATGCTGTGGGAGGATATGTCAGACGTTTTGGATTGAATCCTAAATTAAAAACAAAGCATTATATCGGATTATTTGCGTTATCATTTTTATTCACATATATGATTACGATGGTATTGGTTTATCTGAAAGGAAAATTTTCATTTTTTAATGTTAACACAACATATTTATTTCAACACAGAAAAATAACAAGCTTAATAATCGGTATTTTTCTTTTTATGATTTTTGCTTCAATTAAACCGTTTTATAATAAGCTGATTAATGTAATAGCATCTGCAACTTTTGGAGTCTATTTAATACACGAGTATCCCTATGATAAATATTCTAATTGGGGTACGGTATTTAAAATCATTTCAAAACACTCCGGAGGATTTTTAACAATAATATATTCTGTATTGTTTATAGCAATTTTGTACATATTGTTTACAATAATTGATTTGTTGAGAGCGTATACAATAGCTGTACCTGCGAATTATTTAGTAGATAAAACAGCTGATAAGCTGATTAAACCGTTTAAAATTGTTTGCAATAAATTAAAATGCTGGATTTTTGGCAAGGAAGAATAACTTGGTGATATAAATGATTTTTTCAGGCGGAAAGGCAACATATGATTTTCTTGTTGCAGGACTCGGAAATCCGGGGCTTACATACGAAAACACACGCCATAATGCAGGCTTTATGGCAATGGATAAATTGCTTTCAAGGAATAATGCCTCTTTAAATAAAAATAAATTTGATGCGCTCTTTGGCGAATTCCGTTTGGGAGATAAGCGTATACTTGCCGTAAAACCGCAAACATATATGAATAATTCGGGTAGTGCGATTTCCAAAATATCCGCATTTTATAAAATTCCGAGTGATAAAATAATAATTCTTTTTGATGATATTTCGCTTGATATAGGAAAGATAAGAATAAGGCGTAAGGGCTCGGCAGGCGGACATAACGGAATAAAGGATATAATCGAGCTTTTGGGAACTGAGGACATAATGCGGATAAAAATCGGTGTTGATAAGAAACCCAATCCCGAATATGACCTTAAAGATTTTGTGCTTGGGAAAATACCGAAGGATAAGTGGGAGGATTTCCAAAAAGCCGCCGAAAATGCCGCCAAGGCAACCGAGGAAATCATTTTAAAAGGCATAGATTCCGCAATGAATAAATACAGTAAGTAGTATGGAATTTTTATTTGATATATTAAAGGAAGAATCGGAGTATGCACGGCTTTTAAAGGATATAAAGTCAGGCAGTCTTCCGATTGCGGCATCGGGACTTTCCGCTATTCATAAGGCGCTTGTTTCATCGGCAATTTCAAAGCATACAGGTAAAAAGCTCTTGATTTTAACCGAAGACGAAGCAACGGCATTTTCAATGTGCTCGGATATTTGCGCTTTGGGTCTTAATGCGGTAGGTCTTCCCGTAAGGGATTACAATTTAACACAAAATGCGGGTTACTCAAAGGATTATGAGCACCGCAGAACAGATACCCTGTCAAAAATAATTGACGGGGATTTTGACATTGCTGTAGCCTCGGTTGATTCGGCAATAGAATTTACGGTTCCGCCCGAAATACTTAAAGAAAATGTTTTTTCGCTTTCTTTAGGAGATACGGTTAATACCGATGATATCGCAAAACGGCTTGTGATGTCGGGCTATGTCAGGTCTGAGCTTACAGAAGGCTCGGGGCAGTTTTCGGTAAGGGGCGGAATAATAGATATTTTCCCCGTAAATCTTAAAAATCCCGTAAGAATCGAGCTTTGGGGCGATGAAATAGATACCGTTTCGGAATATGATGCTCTGTCACAGCGCCGCACCGAAACTCTTGAAAGCATTAAAATTTATCCTGCAAATGAGCTTCCATTTGATGCGCAGGATTTAAAACAAAAACTCGAAAAATTACTGAAAAGCTCAAAAAAACTGACCGATAAGCAAAGAGCAAAAATAGAATCGGATACAGAAAGGCTCGAAAACGGGCTTTCGGTTATTACCGACACATATATTTCTTTGCTTTATGAAAATAAAACCACGATTTTTGATTATTTTAGCGGTGCTTTAAAAATCGTATGCGAAACGGGAAATCTTTTCGAAAGGCTTAAAAACATCGAGACGGCACATTCAGAGGAGATAACCTCGCTTTTGGAGCAGGGAAATCTTTGCTCAAAAACCGCCGAAATATATCTTAAAAAAAGCGAGGTTTACAAAAAAATCGAAGATGCTTTGTTTTTTGAAAGCTTCCCGAAAAATTCGTATTTTCTGCCGCTTAAAGGGCTTTATAATTTTAATTTTAAACGCTTGTCGCCGTGGGGCGGAGATGTATCTCTTTTGTGTGACGATATCGCATATACGGTAAAAGCGAAGGGAATTGCCGTGATTCTTGCGGGTGAAAGCAAGGCGGCAGGACTTTTGTGCGAGGAGCTTAACGAAAACGGTATTAAAGCAAGTCTTTCGCTTGAGGGCAATATAGGTAAAAGCGGAGTTTATGTCATGACAGGCTCACTTTCGGCAGGCTTTGAAATTCCGCTTGTTAAATTTACACTTATAAGCCACCGTCATATAAGCGGTGAAACGAGAAAAAAAAGAAAGTTTAAAAGCGGTAAGGAAATAGGCTCACTTGATGAGCTTAAACGGGGAGACTATGTTGTTCACGCAACTCACGGAATCGGTATTTTTGACGGTATAAATCAGATAACAAATAAAAATATTACAAAGGATTATATAAAAATCCGTTATGCAGGTAGCGATACGCTTTATGTTCCGGTAACACAGCTTGATTTGGTATCAAAGTATATAGGCTCCGCAGATGAATCGGGCGTTAAGCTCAATAAGCTCGGAAGCGATGCGTGGAACAGAACACGAAGCAGGGTAAAGACCGCCGTAAAAAATATGGCAAAGCAACTGACGGCGCTTTATGCCAAGCGTATGGCAACAAAGGGATATCCTTTTTCTGCCGATACGGATATACAAAACGATTTCGAGCGACGCTTTGAATATGAGGAAACCGAAGACCAGCTTCGCTGTGTAAATGAAATAAAAAAGGATATGGAAAGAGCCGTACCTATGGATAGGCTCCTTTGCGGAGATGTGGGATTCGGCAAAACTGAGGTTGCGCTTCGTGCCGCTTTCAAATGTATAAGTGAGGGAAAGCAATGTGCCTTGCTCGTGCCTACAACCATTCTTGCAATGCAGCATTTTAATACCGTTATGAGCAGAATGGGTAATTTTCCGCTCGAAATAAAGCTTTTAAACCGCTATGTTTCCAAAAAAGAGCAGCAAAAAATTATTTCAGGGCTTTCGCACGGTACGGTTGATATGGTAATCGGCACACACAGGCTTATTTCCAAGGATGTAAAGTTTAAGGATATAGGTCTTGTGATAATAGATGAAGAACAGCGCTTTGGTGTTGCCCAAAAAGAAAAGCTCAAAGAGCTTTACCCGTTTGTTGATATACTTACATTAAGCGCAACACCAATACCGAGAACACTTAATATGGCAATGTCGGGTCTTAGGGATATGTCTACAATAGACGAAGCACCGGGCGACAGATTCCCCGTTCAAAGCTATGTTATGGAGCAAAATGACGGAATACTTACAGATGCCATAAATAAAGAGCTTCGCAGGGGCGGTCAGGTATACTATCTGCATAATCACGTTGAAAGCATTGTCTCTTGTGCCACAAGGCTTAAGGAAAGGCTTCCGGAGGCGAGAATCGGTGTAGCACACGGTCAGATGGGGGAGGACGAATTAAGCGAGGTTTGGAGAAGCCTTATCGACCACGAAATTGATGTACTTGTTTGCACAACTATCATCGAAACGGGCGTAGATGTTCCTAATGTAAATACCCTTATTATAGAAAATGCCGACAGAATGGGGCTTTCCCAACTCCATCAGTTAAGGGGGCGTGTCGGCAGGTCGCCACGCAGAGCCTATGCCTATTTTTGCTTTAAACGTGGCAAGGTCATAAACGAAACGGCGCAAAAGCGGCTTGAAGCCATAAGAGAGTTTACCGAATTCGGCTCCGGATTTAAAATTGCGCTTCGTGACCTTGAAATAAGGGGCGCCGGAAGTATATTGGGCGGCGAACAGCACGGAAATATGGAAGCTGTCGGCTACGATATGTATTTAAAGCTTTTAAACGATGCCGTAAACGAAGAAAACGGCATAGAGGTAAAAGCACCTGCCGAATGTACGGTAGACCTTAATATTTCGGCGCATATTCCCGAAAACTATATAGAGTCGTTACCTGCAAGGCTTGGCATATATAAGCGTATTGCGGATATTAAAAGTTCAGATGATGTAAGCGATGTCTTAGATGAGCTGATAGACCGATTCGGTGAGCCGCCTCAATCGGTTGTCGGGCTTATTGATGTTGCGCTTACACGCAACAAAGCGGCAAGTGCGGGAATAAGCGAAATTTTAAGTCTGAACGGTAATGTTTATCTTAAAACAAACGCAATAAGGGAAGATGTTGTTGCCAAGCTTTCCGATGGATTTAAAGAAGCTTTTACATTCGCCGTTTCGGGCGATACCGCCTATGTAATTAAGCTTAATAGCGGTCAATCACACACAGAAACCGTAAAGAAGCTTGCAAAAATTCTTTAAAATTTAATTAATTACACAAATATTGGTAGACATTTTTATATTTATGTTGTATAATTACTTTATGTGTAATGATTTTACTGAATCGGAGGATAAATAAATGAAAAATTTAAAGAGAATTTTGGCAATCGCTTTGATTGCCGTTATGGCTTTCGCAATTTGCGGTTGTCATAAGAAGAACGAAACCGCAATTAAGGTGGGCGATATTAAATATACTGCCGCATATTATATGTGCGCCCTTGTAAATGCCGATATGAGTGCAAGGCAAAAGATTGATACAACAGATGCTTCTGTTGATGTCTATTCACAAAAAATAGAAGATAAGCCCTATGAAACCTATGTTAAGGATGAAGCTATCAGAATCATTAAGGAAAATGCCGCATATAAGATTAAATGCGATGAAGCAAAGCTTTCTTTAAGCAAGGAACAGGAACAAGAGCTGGCAAATTATGTTGAAGCTATGTGGACTTCCTATGGCTATTCAGAACTTTTTGAAGATAACGGTGTAAGCAAAAACACATATATGTCCTTTATGCGTGCAACTTATTATAAAGATATTTATTTCGATTATCTTTACGGTAAAGACGGCAAAAATGCCGTTACCGATGATGAAATATCTGCATTCAAAAATGATAACTACTGCTTGGCTGATGTTTTGGCGGTTGATTTATCAACAAAGGAAACAGACGAAGAAAAGCAGACTCTTTCAATGCAGATGGAGGCATTTTTAACCGACCTTCAATCAGGCACAAAAACCTTCAATCAGATTTACGAGGAATATAATCAGATTACAGCTGACCAAAAGCAAGAATCCTATTCAAGAGTTTTAGGCTCCGATAAAACCGATTATGTCGATGATAATTTTGATAAAATCAAAGCTATGGCGGCAGATGAAATACAGCTTCTCAAGAACGAGGATGAAACCAAGCTTACATTGGTTGTTAAAAAGGATTTGGCTTCAGATGCCGAAATTAACGAACAGCTTAACGATGTGATTTTGCATAATCTTAAGGATGAAGAATTTGAAAAATCCATAAACGATTTTATTAAGACTCTCAAGTTTGAAGAAATAAAGAAATCAACAAAACAGTTCAAAATTAAGAATATTAAATATCCGGAAAACGAACAGCAGTAATTTTAGAAGGGGCTGTGACGAAATAGCAGTCCGAAAAGAATAAAAAAGAAGTGCCGAACCGTACTGAAAAGTATGGCATAAGCACTTCTTTTTTGGTATAATTGAGTTATGAAAAAAGAACAATTAACCGAAAATAATTATCGCACATTTAACCGAAATGTGCAACTGTTAATTTCAGAAGAATTTGCAGAAAGAGAAATACCGGCAAACGACAGCGTGCGGCTCTTAGAAGAAATCGTGGAGGAGATGGATTTAAGAAAACTGTTTG
>JAZLFV010000172.1:0-2314 GCA_045615965.1 Acutalibacteraceae bacterium | reverse complement strand
TGAAATATTACTACGCTTTTGACCTATCATCTTTGAAATCTCTGACGGGTTTACAAAAAGTGTATATTCTCCTTTTTCATTAAGCAATTTTTTTGCCTTATCAAAATAAAGATTTGATATGCAAAGCTCGCTGAATGCAGGATGCCAAGGCCCTGCAATATATGAATTCGGTTCTATTGAATGAAGACCTAAACGTATAACCCTTATGTTAGCATCATTAAATATTTCCAACAATTTTGTTGCAAGTGATACGGCATCCTCAAGTGTTTGAGGTTTATAAAAGCCATCTGCATAAAGCGCCGCAAGGTCGGTATCCTTTAAAACGATTGTGGGATATATTCTAACTGTATCAGGATTGATTTTTACTATTTCCTTTGCGGTTTTAATTGCCATATCATCGCTGTCGCCGTAAAGCCCCGTCATCATTTGAATACCAAGCGAAAATCCCATATCTTTGATTAGTTTTGATGCGTTTATTACATCCTTTGCGGCATGCCCTCGGTTATTCTTTTTAAGCACCTTATCATTCATACTTTGAGCACCAAGCTCTATTGCGGTAACTCCGTAGCTTTTAAGCAAAGTAAGGATGCCTCTGTCTATCGCATCTGGTCTTGTGGAAATCCTGATACCTGCAACCTGACCCTTATGAACATATTTAAATGCGCTGTTCAAAAGCGTAAACATATAATTTCGGTTGATTGCCGTGAAGCTTCCGCCGAAAAATGCGATTTCGGTAGTTTCAGGATTGTAATTCTTACTGTTTAATGCAATGTTAACAGCGTTATCAACATCTTCGGATGTTGGCGCTAAATGTTTACCCGTTATATATCTTTGATTGCAAAACGAACACATATTAGGGCAACCGATATGCGGTACAAAAATAGATATATTGGAATGAATACTGCTCATCAGCCTTTACCCATAAGCTTTAACGCCTGCTTTGCCGCCATCTGTTCTGCCTGCTTTTTGGATTTACCGGTTCCGGTTCCTATTGAATTTGAATTAAGAAATACCGAAACGGTAAATACCTTATCGTGGTCAGGACCCTGTTCATCTATGAGCTGATAAGTAACATACTCTTCAGGATTTTTCTGTATTATTTCCTGCAATTCACTTTTGTAATCCTTAAGAGCATTGGTATCGGAATGATTTTCAAGCTCTCTTAAAACAAAATTCATAACATGCTTTCTTGCAGGTCCAAATCCGCCGTCAAGATAAATTGCGGCAAGTACCGCCTCAAATGTGTCTGCCAAAATCGAATCTCTGTTTCTTCCGCCGCCTTTTTCTTCGCCCTTACCAAGCAAAAGATAATCGCCCAAATTGAGCTCTCTTGAAAATCCGCAAAGTGCCTTTTCACAGACAAGAGATGAACGAAGCCTTGTAAGCTCCCCCTCAGGCATGGATTTAAAGTTTTTATAAATGTATTCAGAAACGATAATTGATAAAACGCTATCGCCTAAAAATTCAAGTCGTTCATTTGAAACTGTATTTCCTTTTACCTCATTTACATAAGAAGAATGCATCAAGGCATTTTTTAAAATTGAAATATCCTTAAACTTATAATCAAGTAAACTTTCAAGTTTTTCCATTATTTACTCCAAATTTTCCGCAATCAAATCAATAACGCCGTTTTCCGTAAATGCGGTTGCCTGCTTGATTGCATTTTTTATTGCTTTGGCATCTGAACTGCCGTGAGCTTTAATTACCGGCTTTTTAACTCCTAAAAGCGGTGCGCCGCCAACCTCAGAGCTATCCATCATTCGCTTAAGCGAATAAACATCCTTTTTAAGAACAAGAGCGGCAAGCTTATTTTTTATATTCTTATAAAAAATATTTTTAATGAGCTTTAAAAGAGTCATAGAAGTGCCTTCTATAAGCTTTAATGCAATATTACCCGTAAAACCATCAGTAATTACAGCATCACATACACCCTTTGGCATCTCTCTTGATTCTATATTACCGACAAAATTTATCGGTGCATTTTTGAGCAGATTATATGCCTCAATATGTAATTGGTCGCCTTTAGTTTCTTCTGTACCGATATTAAGAAGTCCTATCTTTGGATTTTCAATATTCATAACCTTTTTAAGATAGGCATCAGCCATAATTGCAAATTGCAAAAGCATTTCAGGTCTGCAATCTGCATTAGCACCCATATCCATAAGCATATAGCTGCCATCGGGAGAAGGCAACATACTTCCGAGTGCCGGGCGTTTAACACCCTTTATTCTTTTAACAAGTAGTGTTCCCCCAACAACAATAGCACCGGTTGAGCCAGCCGAAACAAAGGCATCTGCCCTATCCTCTATTACCT
>JAZLFV010000171.1:0-4069 GCA_045615965.1 Acutalibacteraceae bacterium | reverse complement strand
AAAATCCGCCTGAAGCGATTTCGTCATTCCTTTCAAAATTGCTTTTTGCTTTTTCTATTAAATCCTTATCGGGCAGACCGCTTTCGAAGTTATTTTCTTCAAAAATATCCGAATTAATAATTGAATCCGCAATATCATAACCGTACCATTTTTCGAGCAGCTCTTTACCTTCGGGGTATTCGGTATTTACCGGATGGTTTTTGAGAAAGAGAAGCGAAGAAAGATAATATACCAGAAATACGAGCAAAGCGCCGAAAGTGGTATAAATTCCCACTCCGAGCCCCGGTGTTTTATAGGTAAAGCAAATATCACTTGTTCCCTTTGGTACGGCAACTGCCATAAAGCCTTTGTTTACCTTTTCGATTTCCGCTTTTTCCCCGTTTACGGTTGCGCTCCAGCCGCTATCGTAAGGAACAGAAAAGAAAACAAGCGAACGCTTATTCCTTTTAACCCTTGCCGTAAAGCCGTTTTTATCGGTCTTAAAGGATATTGCCGAGGTTTTTGCAAGACGCTCTGAATCCTCTCTCATCGTTTCATCGTCAAGCAAAAGTGAAATACCGTCTTCGCCGTATATATCAACACTCTCTATATTTTTAAGGCAGTCTTTATATTTTGAAATCTGTTTCTTATTCAGCAAAACCGCTTTAAGCATCATACGGGATTTTAAATCACCGGTGTAGTCCTTTACATAATCCTCTGTCATATAATAATCGTATGAGAAGCCGTACGGAATATAATTTTCGTTTATATGAACATCGTATCCGCCCGAAGATTTAAGATAACTGTATCCGCTCATTCTCGTTTTGCCGTTTTCGTCCGTAAACTTATCGCCGTCTATCCGGTTTAACACGTATTTAACCGATAAAAGCGGTCTTATGGCGGGAAGATTTGTTTCGGGTCTGCTTGCAACCGAACGTTCTACATCCAAAAACTTATAAAACTCCGTAACCGATACGGGTACAATCGAATGAAATGCGTTTACAGACGGAAGCTCCAGATACATTCCCGTATTGTCAACACAGTCGTATGTGTCTATACGGAATTCGCTGTTATCGTCAAGAAATACCTCGCCCTCTATAAGGCTGTTTATCATTGTGTTTTTAATATCGTAGGCGTGGGAACGGCCGCAGGCAATAAAAACATTTGCATAGATAACAGCTATCACGCATATAAGCACCGTGGAAGCCCTGAAAAATGTTTTCATATCGCTCTTGCGCACCTTTAAAAGCACATAAAGCAAAACCGCCGAAATAAAGGAAATCAGCACTGCTACCCAAAATCTTGCAGTATAGGTTAAATCATCACCCTGAGTGTAAAGCCCGAATATTATTTTTCCCTTATCGTTCCTTTGCGGGAACAGACCGATAACCAGCGCAAAGGCAAGCATAACACCGAACGACCAACGAAAACCGCTCGAGAAATCAACCGATTTTTCTTCAATAAGCATAGATGTTGCAAGGCACATCATTAAAATCGGCATATAAAACCAGCGTGCATAATACGAAACATTAAAAGCCGAAAAAGAACTGTTAAGTATCGGAACAAGCGCCATAAATATGCAAATTCCGATAATTCTTTTAAGCCAATTTTTCTTTTTCTCCATAAAGAGCGTGAAAACGGCAGTCATACCGAAAAGCGGCAGCCAACCGCCCAGCGAAGACCATTTAACCTCTGCGCCGGGGAAAAATACGGGGCGTGCCGGCAAATCTGGAGGAAAGAAAAAGCATTGCAAAACATTTAAATATATCTGCTCTTTACCGTAGGTTATGGCATTCCACCCAAGCAAAATATCCGATAGCCTTGAATTTCCGCTGAGTGCCAAGGCAGACGGAATAAGCAGTACCGATGCCATCATAAGACCGAGTACGGCTTCGAGTAAAAGTATTAAAAATCTTGAAAATTTGGGTCGTATTGCGCCCGAAAACAGCCTTACAAAGAAATATATGGCAGAAAATACAACCATACCGAAAAAGAAGTAATAGTTTACCAATGTGCAAAGCGTAACGGTAAGTGCGAAAACTCCCCTTTTGTTTTCGGTTATAAGAAGCTCAAGCGCCAAAAGAAGGAGCGGAAAGCAAATTATCGCCTCGTGGAAATGGTTAAAGAATATATTGTAGACCGAAAAGCCCGAAAAGGCATACAAAAGTGCGCCTGTTCTTGCCGCTTGGGGAGTTCTTGTGAATCTTCTTATATACAAATACGCCGTAAAGGCGGCGCAGGCAAATTTTAAAATCAAAAGCGGACCCATAAGATACGGAACAAAGCTGTTAGGAAAAGGAATTGTAAGCCAGAAAAACGGGCTTCCGAGCAGATAGAAGCTATACGAGCCTATAAAATTCGCACCCAAATCGGTATAATAATTCCACGCCACATTACCGCTTCTGACCATTTTATGGCACATTTGGTAAAACGGTATCTGCTGAACATTGAAATCACCGAAAAATATAAAATACCCCTTGCTTAAAAACATATACGGCAGAAAAATCAAAGCCGCCGAAAACAAAGCTATCAGGAATGTTGAAAGCTTTAATTCCTTTTGGGGCTTGAGAACAGTATTTTTCTCAAATGAAAAATCCAAAAAATCAACCTCGATTTTTGAAAAAATTAAAACCTCAAAGGTAATATGTTGTAATTATACCAAAAATATGTATAATATTCAATATGGAGTGTGAAATTTTATGTCTGACCATTTTTACGCATATCTTTCAAGAATGAAAAACATATACCGTTGGGGTCTTATGCGCAATTCAAAACCTGAAAATCTTTCGGAGCACAGCCTTGAGGTTGCAATAATCGCCCACGCCCTTTGCATAATTAAAAACGAAAGATTGGGCGGCAGTCTTAACGCCGAGCATATTGCCGTTGCCGCAATGTTCCACGATACATCGGAAATTATTACCGGCGATTTGCCAACACCGATTAAATACTATAATCCCGAAATTAAAAAAGCATATAAGGAAATCGAAAAAGTAGCCGAAGATAAGCTTTTGAGTATGCTTCCCGAAGATTTGCAAAAATACTATCTTCCGCTCTATAACATAAGCAACGAAGAAAAGAAAATAATCAAAGCTGCCGATAAAATTTCGGCTTACATTAAGTGCATTGAAGAAACAAAGGCAGGCAACTCCGAATTTAACGAAGCTCTTTTATCCACAAAAAAAGCCATCGAAAATATGAATCTTGCCGAAGCCGATATCTTCCTTAAAGAGTTTATACCGAGCTTTTCACTTCCGCTCGATAAACAAAATTAGCGTATCTTGTTTTATGTAATCGCTGAATTATGAAAATATTTTTAATAATATTCAAAAAAATTTCAAAAAAGGTATTTACATTTATAATTTTTTGTGGTATACTTGCTTTGTAAAATTTTATTCGTATGATTTTTGGAGGGTTTTTTATGAAAAAGGCAATTGCAATTATCTTAGCACTCGTTGTTATTTGCGCTGTTGCTGTTCCGGTTTTTGCGGTAGACAGTCCTTCAGGCGATGTAACAACTACTTATGATGTTAAGTGCTATGGCGTTAAAGGTGTTAGTGACGGTACCGTTGCTAATGTTAAGAAGGGTGAAACCTTTACTCTCGTTGCGGATGATACCAAGGGCGAGTTCACAGGCTGGTCTATTACCGGTAAGTATTCCGTTGTTTCAGGTTCTTTAACCGAAAAAACAGTCGTTATCAAGCCGGAAAGCGATGTTTTCGCTGCAGCTAACTTCAAGGGTTCTACAAATCCTGCCGATATTTTCAGCCGTGATACCAACCACAACGGTAAATATGATATCAAGGTTGTAGGCGGTAACGGTGTTGTTCGTCCCGGTACTAAGGGCGGCGTTTGGACTAAGAACGAAGCTTCCATTACCTATGACGAAGAAAAGAACGAATTTGATATCGAAGCTTTCGATGATAAGGGCACATTCGATAACTGGTCAATCTATTTGATTACTTATGATAAGGACGGCAAGAAGCAGTATGTTGAGGCTACCGAAGGTTTACATTATGACCTTATAGTAAACGACCCCAACGTAACAGATGAGCAAATCAAAGCAAACCTTTTAAATCTTTTGCGTGAGAAG
>JAZLFV010000170.1:0-2017 GCA_045615965.1 Acutalibacteraceae bacterium | reverse complement strand
TTTGTATTTGGTTTTATCTGTTTAATAAATATACTCCGAAATTAAGGTATCCTGCAAACAAAAGCCACAAAACATAGGGTATTTGCAAAAGTGCGGCAGGTCTTGAAATCTCCCAATATGACTTAATCATAAGAATTGTTGAGCTGAGCATAAGAATCAGTATAATGAATGCAAACAAATAAAGCTTTGCCGAAAAGAAAACAGGACTCCACAAAAAGTTGAAAATCAGCTGTGCGGCAAAGAAAATATACGCCTTTGATTTATTGGCGTAAATATCGTTTTTTACCATTATAAGATACAGCGAAATTCCCATAAGCAGATAAAGAACACCCCACGCTATAGGGAATACTATTGAGGGAGGGGAAAGAGGAGGACGTGTTATCTCATCGTAAATCTTCATATCCTTTCCTATTATCAGCGCAGATAATCCGCCGACCGCAAGCGGTATTAAAAGTGCAATAATAAACTTTTTTAAATTAAATTTAATAATCATATTTATCACCCAGATACAGTTTATGTAAATAGGGGATAAATTATAAGTGTAAAAAAAGGTAAGCTCGGCAAAAGATGCTTTGAGCTTACCTTAATTTTTCACTTTTTATTACAGTTATCTTTAAATGCACATCCCTCGCAACCGCAAGAGCAGCCCGATTTTCCGCTTTTTTTGTTTTTAATTATTTTTCTTATTGCAAAGAATAAGGCTGTAATTACCAATGCCAAAACAATGATATTGGCTGAATTTTCAATAAAAAATTCTTTCATATTTGCCCCTTAATTCAATTTTTTAATTGCTCTTTGAAGTGCAGAGGAAAGCGGAACAATAAGCGTTCCCAAAAACAGATTTCCTACCGAATGAATAATATCAAACGGAAGCCCTGTTATTATCCAAGCAACCGTTCCTTTAAAGTCAAGACCGAAAAATATCGCCTGAGCAGGTGCATAAAGAGTGCCGAATAAAAGCCCGTGAAGTGCGCAAACAATACAGTAAACCGGGATTTTAAGCTTTATCGGTATGCTTTTCGGCAACAACATAGTAATCGCCCAAAGAACAGTCCAGATATAAGTATACGGAATCCACCATATGTTAAATCCCGAAATAAGGCCGTTTAAAGCCACATAAATGTAAATCGGAATAAGCGCCTTTTCTCTGAAAACAAGGGTGTAAATCATTGTGAGAGCTCCAAGCATATGAATGTTGGGCAAAGGCTCCATAAGAATTTTTGAAACAAACATAATTCCGCCTAAAACGGGGAAGAGTGCTATTTCAAAAAGCTTTAATTTATTTTTCATTTGCTCGCCCTTAATTCATATACAGAGCTGTTTTTGATTTTGGTTTGGTCTATACCTTTTTGTGCATATTCGCCGTCAACATAAAATGCCCAATAATAACCGTCTTTGTTAAAATCCAGAACGGTTTTTTCAACAGATTTTACATAAAGACCGTAATCGCCCTCTTCGCCGTCAATCATTTTAAGCTCCAAAAGTGCTTCTCCGACAGTTTTTTTATCGGTTTTAACAGAATAACGGGTTTGTTTGCCGTCTTTTTGGGTAGCGATGAAAATAAAATTCTTTTTTCCCCTGCCAACCGTTATTACCGAAGAGGAATCGGATGAGTCAGATTCTGTCTTTTTGGAATCTGCTGAATTGCTGTCTGTTGCAGGTCCGCCGCTCCCGACAGTTACCCTGTAACAATTTGACGAATCGGATGAGTCGTTTTTGCCGCTTTTGCAAGAGCAAAATGTGAGTGCCATAGCCGCAATAAGCACAAATAGAATTGCTTTTGAAAAAATACATATTATTGAATTTTTCATAAATCTCTTTCCTTTATAATTATTAACCGTTTTTTATAAATATCCGCGCTCGCAATATAAAAATATAAAAATTCGGCTTGTTGTTTTGGGTGTTTCGACTTAAATGCTTAAAATTTACAGGTCTTCTCGTTAGGCGTGACGGGTTCAACTCTCGTCAGCATAAGCATAGCACACAGATACGAACCCGATTTTGACGGGTAAATATT
>JAZLFV010000169.1:0-2073 GCA_045615965.1 Acutalibacteraceae bacterium | reverse complement strand
TTGAGAAGAAACTTGATAAAATCGGAGTAGGCGAGGCTGTTTGGACTAAAATTATTGATGAGTTTTATTCTGATTTTGATTCGCTTTATAAAAAAGCCGAAGAATCTCTTGACGGCAAGCATGTAAAAGTTCCGGATGAAGAAACCGATATTATATGTGAAAAATGCGGAAGAAAAATGGTAATCAAAAACGGTCGATTCGGCAAATTCCTTGCTTGTCCGGGATATCCTCAATGTAAAAACACAAAGCCTGCTCCGGAGGATGAAATTAAGCAACCGTGCCCTAAATGCGGAGGAAAGCTTGTTAAACGTGTTTCTAAAAAAGGTAAGAAGTTTTACGGCTGTTCTAATTATCCGAGTTGCGATTTTGCTTCTCCCGGACTTCCTACCGGCGATGTTTGTAAGGAATGCGGAAGCTATATTATAAGCGGACTTCGTGGCAGAAAATACTGTATGAATTCCGAATGCCCTTCAAGAAAAAAGTATTCGAAGGATAACAATATCGAAAATGAATAAAATCACGGTAATCGGCGCAGGTCTTGCAGGCTGTGAAGCGGCAAATGTTATTGCGGCTTCGGGCGTGGATGTTGAGCTCATTGAAATGAAACCCATAAAACATACTAAAGCTCATAAATCCGATAATTTTGCGGAGCTTGTATGTTCAAATTCCTTAAAAGCCGCCCGTGTTGATTCAGCCGCAGGGCTTTTAAAAGAAGAAATGCGAAGATTAGGCTCAATTTGTCTTGAAGCGGCAGATAAAGCATCTGTTGCCGCAGGCGGAGCTTTAGCGGTAGACCGCAATATCTTTTCAGAATATATAACCGAAAAAATTAACAACAACAGCCGAATAACCGTAAGGCACGAAACAATTGAAAGAATACCCAAAGACGGCATAACGGTTATTGCAACAGGTCCGCTTACCGATGATGCTTTAGCTCAGGATATTAAAGAATATTGCGATGAAGAAAGCCTTAATTTTTATGATGCCGCAGCGCCTATTGTAACAAAAGAAAGTATAGATTTTAAAAAAGCTTTTTTTGCGTCAAGATACTCGGATGATGATTCTTCGGCGGATTATGTCAACTGCCCGATGAACAGGGAAGAATACGAGCTTTTTTATAATGAGCTGATAAATGCCGAATCGGCAATAGTACATGATTTTGATGTTTACGAGGGTTGTATGCCTGTTGAGGTGCTTGCTAAAAGAGGCATAGATTCAATAAGATTCGGTCCTTTAAAGCCGGTGGGACTTAAAGACCCGAAAACCGGTCACAGACCATGGGCGGTTGTTCAGCTTCGTAAAGAAAATGCCGAGGGCTCGCTTTATAATATTGTCGGATTTCAAACAAACTTAAAATTCGGCGAGCAAAAAAGGGTCTTTTCGCTTATTCCGGGGCTTGAAAACGCTGAGTTTGTGCGTTTTGGCGTTATGCACAGAAACACTTTTATAAACTCTCCGAAGCTTTTAAGCAGAGATTTGTCGCTTAAAAAGAACGGCGATGTCTTTTTTGCCGGTCAGATTTCGGGTGTTGAAGGATATATGGAATCGGCTTCGAGCGGTATTATTGCCGGTATAAATGCGGTACGCAGGCTTAAAGGTGAGAATCCCCTTGTTTTACCGAGCTATACTATGATAGGTGCGCTTCTTGATTATATTTGTGATGAATCTGTGGCTGATTTTCAGCCAATGGGAGCGAATTTCGGTATTATTCCTCCGCTTAAAAATCACATAAAGGATAAAAGAGAAAGATATATGGCTTTGGCTATGCGTTCTCTTGAATACTTTGAGAAAGGTGAGATTTTATGAGAATAGCCGTTGATGCTTTTGGCGGCGATAATGCCCCCTTTGAAATTGTTAAAGGTGCTTATCTTGCTTTTAAAGAATACGGTACTAAAATAACACTTTCGGGAAATAAGGAAACAATCAAAAAAATAATCAGCGAAAACGGCTTTGCTTTTGATGATTCGCTTATTATTGTTGATACCGATGATGTTATTTCAATGCACGATGACCCGACATCAATTTTAAAGCTTCATCAAAATTCGTCTATGGCACTTGCCTTTAAAGAGGTAA
>JAZLFV010000168.1:0-14973 GCA_045615965.1 Acutalibacteraceae bacterium | reverse complement strand
CCAAAACCGTTACCGATGCCGAACCCGAGGATGGCATAACAATTTTGAAAAAGGTTTTCCAAGGACCTGCACCGTCTATCCAAGCGGCCTCTTCAAGCTCTTTAGGCAGACCTTTAAAGAACTGCATAAATATGTAAATGTATAATCCGTTTTTAAGCCCGGTTCCCAAAAGTGACGGCAACCAAAAGGCAAGCGGTGTATCAATGATATTAGGTCTTATATCGCTACCGGTTATTTTGCCTATAAAGCCTAAAATGCCCAGAAAATCCAAATGACGCAAATTGCTGTATCTTGCTACCATAAGCATTGGGTCCGGAATAAGGATTAAAAGAATCATAATTCCGCAAAGAAGCTTCTTTCCCCTGAATTCAAACCTCGCAAGACCGTAAGCAATTATCGCACACGAAAAAAATGCCAATATTGCCGCTGCAATCTGATTCTTTAGCGTGCTGAAAAAGGATACGGAGAAATTAAGCATTTCTTTTTTCATAACAAGCTCAATATTATATGTTGAAAAATGCTTAGGAACCCATTGGACTGTTGGGTCCAGCCAATCTCCGGAGGTTTTGAGTGCGTTGATAATGATAAACAAAAACGGGTAAACCAACACATACGCAAAACCTATTAAAATTAAATAACGGACAATTCCAAATGCGAAATCCGGTATTTTCCTTTTTAATCGGTACTTATTTATCATATTAACCGATTCGACCTCCTGATAGGTTTTAAAGCTATTTAAAAACCAAATGATGATTTTCTGCAAAAGCATAACCGCTTTCAAGCAGAACTGTATATATATAATGTGTGTATCTTATCCTATCGTAAAATTATATTGGGTTTTGGGAGTTGGGATTCTATCCGTTATTTCCGAATCAGAGGGGTTAAACGGAATAGGTATTGTAACATTCTGCCCCCAAAATACAATAAACTGACGAAGATTCTTGCTGTTTATAAGCCATTTGTTTGCATCGTTAAAGGTAACACGGTTGGTATCCACATGTGAAATCGGGATAAGTGCATAGGTTGGGTTAACCAAGGAATAATACTGAACCGTTCCGTTTTGACCGTGATGCGCCATCTGCAAAATATCACTCTTTAAATAACTGCCGTAATTTACAGAGGCAAAATTCATTCCCATAGCGCTGCAATCGCCGGTAATCATTATGCTTTGACCGCCTATATTCATCTTAAACATCAGCGAGGTTTCGTTAAAATCTCTTATCCCGCCGTTTTGAATTGAAGCCGGAAGTAAATCTTCATACGAGAAAAGCATCTCAATAACGCAATTTCTTATGTAATACTTTTCGCCGGCGTGCGGCCTTATAACCTTTGCTTTTGAGTAATAATCCTTAATGCAATCATTAAACACATTATAAGAAGCGTAGCTATCGTTAAACATATATCCTGCACCGGACAAAATACTTGAATCGGGCGGAAAATTATAATAGAATTTTTCGATTATTACCTTATCGTGAAAATCGGTTGAAAAAGCATTGAAAACACCGATGTGGTCATCATGGCAATGAGTGAATATCCATGCGGCTATAACCGGCTTTTCACTACCCTTTGGCTTTTGCTCGTTAAGAATATTCAAAAGCTTATTTGAATCTATATGATTCCTATCACCGCCGCCGCCGTCAATGATAATAAAGCTGCCGTCATCAAGGCGGAAAATAAAGCCCATGCCGGAATAGATTGGCTTGTTTTCGTTTTTCATCCCGGTGAATAAGCTCGTCATTCCCTTGGAGGTGTATTTATTATCCGATTTCTTCGGATAAAGGTCACCAAGCGGCTCGGATATCACTTTAAGCTTTTTGTTGCCCGCCATATACGAAACGGAAACAAATGTATTCTTATTGGTAAGCGATACAAACAAATTTTCACCGATTTTGTTTTCATCGTATTTTTTATATCCCGCTTTTATTAAGCTGTTAACATAATCGTTATAATCGCCCGAGGTGGCAAAGCTTTTAATTTTAATGTTTCTTTCATCCTCAACATAGTCGTTTGTATAATCGGTATCAAGGTTGTAATCGGGCAACCGATACTGTTCGGTTTTTTCACCTGATGAATCGCCGCCCGAAGAGCCTTTCTTCGAATCGGATTCATTCTTGGACGATGCACCGCCGTTTTCCTTCTGCTTTGAATCCTTGGAGCTTTCACCCGAATCCGGCGAATCATTTTTCTCTGATTCCTTATCTGCAGACGATTCTGTATCCTTGAATTTTTTAAGGGCGTATTTATCGGATTTTTTCTTGCAGGCTGAAAAAGTAACGGTAATCATAACAAAAATTAAAATAACCGATAACACTCTTTTCATACCAATCACCTTCAAAAACATAACCTATTCAAATTCGTTAAAAAGAATCTGCCAAGCATCTTTCCGACACACGCCCGGTTATAAATTTAAAAGCGCTTTATGTTATCGGCTGTTTATGCTGTTACTGCATTGCACTTAACGCACGAAGTCAAAAAATGGCAACAAAAGCCATCAAAACTCAACATTATTTATATGGCAATTTTACAATAAATTTATCAATTCTTCAACATTTTTGGTCAATTTGTTTGAAAATTTAATAAAATAACAAGTTTTTGATATTTAATAAAAATTCTTATTCGGGTTTATGTATTAAAACCAAAGATTTATATTTAATTTTTGTTATATTATCCAATTTTTATGCGTTTGGATTTTTATCTTGCAAATAATTGTTATTTATGTATAATGAGGTATAGAAAAGGAGTGACCGCATGAAAATACAATTTTTAGAAAACGAATGCTGGTGGGGCGCTGTTGTAACCGAAGCTTGCGATATGCCAATCACCAAGGATTCGTTTGTTCAGTTTGATATAACCGGTATGGAAACATTTAAAACGAAAGGTTCAAATCAAACCGCACCGCTTTTTTTGTCTAATAAAGGTAGATATATTTGGTCTGATACTCCGTTTATGGTTACTATTAAAGACGGTGTTTTTGATTTCAGCGTTGATAATATTGAAATCAACAGTAACGGTAAAACACTAAAAGAAGCCTATCTTAATGCAATGGCTGAGCATTTTCCGTTTGAAAATAAAGTACCTCCGAAGGATTTTTTTGTTACACCGCAGTACAATACCTGGATTGAGCTTATGTATGAGCAAAATCAAGAGGACATTTTAAGATATGCCAAAGATATTATAGATAAGGGGTTTAAACCGGGCATACTTATTATTGACGAGGGTTGGCACGAGGCATACGGTAATTGGACCTTTCATACAGGTAAATTTACGAATCCCACCGCTATGGTTGATGAATTACACCGTCTTGGCTTTAAGGTTATGCTCTGGGTTGTTCCCTTTGTTTCACCCGATAGCAAAAATTTCAGAAAACTACAGTCTGACACCGAAAATGAACATCTTGTGCGTTTGGAAAACGGCAAACCGGCTTTGTTCCATTGGTGGAACGGTTACAGCTTTGCTTTGGATATGACCAAAAAGGGCGACCGTGATTTTCTCAGCGAACAGTTAGACGAACTGATAAAACAGTATAAAATTGATGGCTTTAAATTTGACGGAGGAAATGTTGATACCTATGCTTACTGCTCAGGCGGCGAAATTTCCAAAGATGCAACTGCCGAAGAAAGAAATATTGCTTGGAACGATTTCGGCAGAAAATACGCCTTCCATGAATTTAAAGATACATATAATTGCGGAGGGAAATGTATTGTAGAACGGTTAAGAGATAAGCTTCACACCTGGGGCTCTAACGGTTTAGCCGAGCTTATACCCGGCGGAATTGTTCAAGGTCTTCTCGGATATCCGTATATTTGCCCCGATATGATTGGCGGCGGAGATTTTGTATCCTTTATCGACCATGATTTCAAATTCGATGCCGAGCTCTATATAAGAATGACTCAATGCTCAACCTTCTTTCCTATGATGCAGTTTTCAAAGCTGCCCTGGTGCGCTCTTAACGATTATGAAAACGATATCGTTCACCGCTTCAGCGAGCTGCACTCCAAGTATTCCGATTACATTTATAAGCAGGTCAATAACGCCGCAAAAACCGGTGAGCCCATTATCAGATGTATGGAATACGAATTTCCGGGCTTTGGATATGAAATGATTAAAGACCAATTTATGGTCGGAGACAGTCTTCTTGTTGCACCGATGCTTAAAAGCGGTGTTTATGAAAGAAGCGTTGAAATACCATCGGGAATTTGGATTGATGACCAAGGAACAAAATATATAGGACCGTGCACCGTAAATATCGGTGTCCCGCTGAACAGATTACCTTTTTTTACCAAAAACAGTTTTGAAAAGAGTGAATATATTGATTAACGACAAAAGAAGTTTAGACTTATTTCGTTTGCTTTGCTCCTGCTCAACGGATAGTACAATTGAAGAAGAACTATACCTTAATAAATCGTTAGTTGCATTTTTTCCGTTAAACGGAAATGATATCGCAACCCATCTTCAAGACCGTATTTCAAAAGAATCTTTGCTTAAAAATTCTGTCTGCTTTTCAGACGGAATCAATGTTTATGCTTTACTCAACGACCAATACGATAAAATCTATGCTATGGCACGAAGAATCTTAAGTCAGCTCCGCCAATCCGGTGTGACTTGTCTTGTTCTCTTTTCAGGAAGAATAAACTCGTTAGAAAATGCCTGTATGACATTTACGGGTATAAATTGGCAGGCAACCCAACTCAGAATAAGTAAAGCTAATGTTGACATAGCTTATTACGATAACAGCCTGTATTTGTTTAATGCGTATAACGAATCCATAAATGCTTCAAAGGATATAGGTCTGCAAATCAAAAATGATAACGGTTCAAATGTTGAGCTTTTGGTTGACAAATTCTTTGAAAAATTACAGCAGGGCAGTCTTCTGCGCTCGCATATTCATCTTTTCATTATGCAAATGCTGAATTCCGCCGTAGGCGAAGATGTTTTAAATGATAATATGAGCTTGATACTTGAATACACCAACCGTTTACAGCTCAAAAATTTGGTTGTTGATATTTGCCTTACAAATCTTCAAAACAGTTCAAGGAATGCCAATAAGGAGCAAATTGTTGAAAAAATTTGCTCGATAATTGACAATGAATACAGCACCGAGTTATCACTTGATATAATCGCCAAAAGGGTATATCTTTCACCTACTTATGTGAGCAGAATATTCAAAGAATGCAAAGGCGTGAATTTTGCAAAATATGTTAAAAATTTGCGATTAAGCAAAGCCAAAAAGCTTCTCGAAAGTGAAGCCTATGTGCTGAAAAACATCAATGAAATTGCAGAAATGGTCGGCTTGCCTAATGTCGCTTTTTTCTGCGCATCATTCAAAGAAATGTACGGTGTTTCGCCTACTAAATACAGAAGAAGCTTAAATATATAAACCATTGCCTTTAAGGCTTTAATATGGTAAATAACTTGTTTTTATAACAATATATACAGAGGTGTGTGAAAAATGGCAGACAAAATAAGTATTGAAGAGCAGGTCGCTCAATTGTCGGAAGAACAACAAAACAAAATCATCAAAGTGGGAAAAATTGCAATGGCTACGGAGCTGATTGTCGGTATACCGTGGCTTATTATTTCTATCATCGGATTATTTGTTTTATTTGACCCGCCGCTTGGCTTAAGCTATACAGATATGGATAAGGTTTACATAGGTTTTAATATCTGGTTGGTTTTAGGAGCAGTATTTTTCATTGCTATTCTTGCGTTTATTAAAATAAAATATCCGTATTACAGCGATGCGAAATGGCGTTACATTAATAAAAAGCGCAAGGGCAAATAACAATTTCTTTGTGAGTTGCCATATACCAAAGCATAAAAATCCCCGTGCTTTAAATCAAAGCACGGGGATTTTTTATTTTTATGATATTTATTTATCTTTGAGCCATAACGCTGTTAAAATACTCAAAGGCATTAAATTTGATACCGTTCATCTTCTCTTTCTTCTCTTCAATGGAAACGGTTTCTTTAGTTACCGAAAGTATTTCGGATTTTGCAACTTCGGATTTTCCGAGCAGAAGGTTTACAAGCTCCATATACTTCGTTTCGCCGTCTGCCGTCAACATATTGCTGAGCCTTGCCGATTCAAGAACTATATCGCCTATAACACGGGAAGCATAATCAATGTCCTCCGGAAGGCTTATTTCGTTTTTTTCTACTTTCCTTTCAAGCTCTGCCAGAGGAACCGAAACTTTTTTCTCATCAACATTTTCAACCGATTTGCTGCTTTTTGTTTCCTCTTCGGCTTTTTTTGTAAGACTTGCAATTTCGTTCTTAGTTGCCTCAAGCTCTCTCTTAAGCAATTCAATTTGAGCTTTTGCATCGTTTAACTGATTAAAAAGGTTTATATTTTCTTCTATTGCCTGCTTTTTACGCATCTGAATTTTCCTCCGCAATTTCTGTATCAACAAATTTATTCGCAGAATATTCGCTGCTGTTTACCGAAAGATTCTTTTTTTTCAGCCTATCGTTCAACACAATAGAAGCAAAGTAATAAACAATTGCAAAGAACGGAACCCCGATTATCATACCGACAATTCCAAACAATCCGCCGCCTACAATAATCGCAAATATAACCCAAAATGTTTCAAGACCTGTTTTATCGCCCAAAATCTTTGGACCGATTACATTGCCGTCTAATGTTTGAAGCAATATGATGAAAACTATGAAATAAAGCCCTTTAATCGGTTCGGTAACAAGAACAAGTGCGGCGCACGGTATAGCGCCTATATAAGGACCAAATACCGGAATTATGTTCGTAACGCCGACAATAACCGCAATTAAAACAGCATACGGAATCTTCAGAATGGCAACCCCTATAAAGCAAAGAATACCGATTATAAATGAATCAAGTAATTTCCCATATATAAATCCGCTGAAAACCACATTGGTTTTATGAAGACCTTTTAAAATCCGCTTAACTGTTTTTTCTTTAAATAAGGCATATAATACTTTGCGTGATTTATTGCCGAATCTTACTTTATTATAAAGAAGGTAAATGGCAATCATAAATCCGATTGCAAAATTCTTTATAAAGTTTATAACGCTGAACAGCCCTGATGCAAAGTATTCAGCCGCCTTGGCAAGATATTGTGCAAAATCGTTCTTGAGCCACTCTTTTTCCGCAACAAGAATATTTTTGAATGCTATTTCAACATTCTTATTCTCTTTTAAGAAGTTTTCGCCCCAGTTAATAAGATTATCAATCTTTACGGGGATTATATCCACAACATTCGTAACACTTTCTATAAGAGCAGGTATGATAAGAACTACAATTCCGACAATAATTGCTAAAAAAAACAGAAGTGAAAGGCAAACGGAAATCAAATTTACAAAAGGTTTAACTTTGTTTTTATCCGTTTTAAAAACCTTTGGAAATAAAACGAAATTCAAAAAATCAACTATCGGATTTAAAAGATACGAAATAATAAGACCGAATATAACAGGTGATAAAACTTTAATGACTGTTCTTATTCCAGATAATACTATATCGAATCTGTAAACCATAAAGAAGAAGAGGATTGATGCCGCAACAACCAAAAAAGCTGTTACTCCCTTGTAAAGATAGGTTTTTTTAACTTCTTTATTCATTGCCGCATTTCACCTCCTATATAATTCTTTTTATTCTCTTTGATTTGACACAGATTACACACAAAATAAATACTGCAAGCAATGCTCCGCAACTATCTATAAGCATATCTCTTAATTCACAACTTCGACCCGCAACAAAATATTGATGTGTTTCGTCACTTACCGAATAAACCACACAGATTAAACCTGAAATAAATACCCTAACCGAAAGCTTCAAACTTTTATAGGTTATAACAGATAAAAACGAAAATACGCCTAATGAAAAATAAATTGAAAAATGGGCGGCTTTTCGTACCCAAAACGAAAATATACCTACAATTTCAGCCTGCTTTGATACCGAAAAGCCTTTGAATTTCGGATAAAAAATACCTATTAAAGTCTTGATAAAGTTACCGCTTGTTTCGTCTGATTCGGTCGCATCCTGCGCTGAAAGGTAAAAAATCACAGCCATAACCGCAACAAGAAACAAGACAGACACAATACGGAATACTTTTATTTTCATATCAGAAGAAAAGCGGATACGGATTTATCCAGGTATTGTTTCTCATTATACCGAGATGCAAGTGATATCCCGTTGACCAACCCGTTGTACCGACATAGCCTATTACCTGACCTTGGGTTACACGGGCTCCGTTGCCCACAATAATTGTTTGTGCGTGAGCGTAATATGCAACATAATTTGCACTTGAACCGTTAATTGTCATAGTTCCGTGATTAATAACGCAATAGTTTCCGTAACCGTTACCGCAACAGTTACCGCTCTTCTTATAGTTATGAGAGCAACTGTTCGAAACAAGTGTTACAACACCGTCTGCTATGGCTCTTATCGGCTGACCCTGTATTCCGCCGCCGGCAATATCAATGCCGTTATGGTGACCTTTGTGGACTGAATCGTTACTTTGGAAGCCTGCCGAAATTCCTCTGAAACCGTTTACCGGCCACATAAGATGCGTTGCGGGATTTATAAAGCTCGAATAATTTGCCGCCCTGATATCATCCTCTAACTGCTTTTGCTTTTTACGGATTTCACTTTCAATGGCATTCTTTTGGTCTTGATTCTGCTTCTGCTCATTAGCAATACTGTTATAAATTGCGGCGGCTTCACTTTCCTCTGCCGCCAATTCATCCTGCTTTTCCTTTATGCTTGCACGAATACTGACCTGCTCATCCATAAGCCTTTGGTTTTCTTCGTTTTTCTTATTAAGCACATCTATTTCAGCCGATAAATCCTCCATCATCTTTTTATCCCTTGCTGATATTGACGAAGTGAGCTGAGAAAGCTGCAAAAAATCGGAAAAGTTCTCGGCTCCCAAAAGAATTTTTAAATTGCTTTGGTTATCAGTCATATAAATAGCACGAATACGCTTTTGAAATTCGAATTTATCTTTTTCGATTTCTTTATTTTTCTTATCAATTTCCGCTTTATTGGCGGCGATATCGGCATTTATTTTATTTATTTCCTGATTGCAGCGGTTTATTTGGGCTTGGGTATTGGCTATCTTACGCCTTATTGCATCAAGTACTGCCGCCTGGTTATTCTTTTGCGATTTTAATGCGTTGATTTCCTTCTGTATTTGAGCAGCTTGGTTTCTGAGGGCATTTATATCATTATTAAGCTGGTTTTTCTGACCTGCCGTAAGTGAAAATGAATAAAACGCAGTATAAAGCACAAAGCAAACGGAAAGTATAACCGAAACAATTCTTTTCATCTTGTTTTTCATAAACGCCTCCGTTAAATTGCAGCAAATTCGCTACCCTCTTTACGAAGGTATTTGCTTATCATAATAAGGCTGCCTATAACACCCGATACAATACCTATAACGGCAAAAACACCGAGAAGTATAAGTGCTTTATCGGAATATTTTATTATATCGCTCGTGCCGAGTGTATTACAAATGGCCTCGGTTGCAACACGGTAGCAGAAATAAAGTATTCCCTCGGAAATAAGTGCCGAAATAAGACCTATGAATATTCCTTCTACTACAAACGGTAATCTTATAAACGTATCGGTTGCTCCGACAGCTTTCATAATGCTTATTTCAAGCTTTCTGTTATACATCGTTATTCTTATGGTATTCGAAACGATTACCAGAGAAATTATCATAAGTATTGCTATAATCCAGAATCCGGCAATTCCCAAACCGCTTTTAATGGCATTTATCTTTTCTGCCAAATCGCTTTGAGATTGCAGCCTGTCAATACCGTCAAGCTCTTTTATGCTTTCAAGAGTTTTATCAAAAAGCTTCATATCCTTCATCTTTACCTTAGCGGCACATGAAAGCGGATTGCCGTATTTGCCGTCAAGAAAAGTGAAGTAATCTTCCTGACCTTTAAGTTTATTCTTTTTTACAGATTTAAGACCCTCTTCACTTGAAATAAACTTAACCGACTCAACATTCGGAAGCTCCTCTATTTTCTTACAAAGCGCCTTTGCTTCTTCATCGTTATGAATAACATAATCGCTCGGCTTTATGCCGTTTTCATCGGCAACTTCTTCTGCCTTGGCTTCTGCATTTTCTGTAGGCTGTGCCTTGGAATCCGTACTTTCGGAAGATGTATCGGCAGGAGCTTCGCCATATCTTGCCCAAGCATAATCCTTCATATATGCCATAACAACGTTCTGCTTTTCAAGATTGCCGAGTGCTAACTTAACATTATCGGAAATGAGTATAGCAAGACCTATCGCAACCATACACGCAACAAGAACACCGACAGAAGCTACCGACATAAGACGGTTTGCCCAAGTGTTTTTAAATCCCTCTTTAACAAGATATCTGAAACTGCTTATTCTCATTCCCCATCACCTCCGGCAGGATAATCGGCAATGATTGTGCCTTTATCAAGCATAATTACACGGTGCTTGAAATTCCGTACCAAATCGTGGTCATGAGTAACCATTAAAACGGTTGTTCCCCTTTTATTTATTGCGGTAAGCATTGAAACTATATCGTAAGACATATTCGGGTCAACATTACCGGTGGGCTCGTCCGCAATAATAAGTGCAGGGTTATTAACAAGAGCACGGGCAAGACCTACACGCTGTTGCTCGCCGCCCGAAAGCTCATTCGGCATCGAACGTGCTTTATTGCCTAAGCCTACGGCACTTAATGCCTTTGTAACCTCTCGCCTTACCTGTCTGCCACTTGTGCCTACAACATGCATTGCAAACGCAACATTATCAAAAACATTCATCTTAGGGATTAGACGGAAATCCTGAAAGACTATTCCCATAGTTCTTCTGAGTGCCGGAACATTCTTTCTTCGCATCTTTGTGAGATTAAAGCCGTTTACAACTATGTTTCCGGTATTTGCCTTTTCTTCACGCATAATAAGCTTCATAAATGTGCTTTTTCCGGCACCCGACGAGCCTACTATAAATGCAAATTCACCCTGATTTATTCTTATGTTAACATCGTTAAGCGCATGCGTTCCGTTTTGATAGGTTTTTGAAACTCCTTTAAACTCAATAACAGGCTTCGCCTCTGCTCTGAACGACTGTAAATTGACCGTATTTTCAGTCATTTCATTTCTCGCTTTCAAACAAAATATGTATTAATACTTAACCGGTGTGCTTTTTAAATATTTGTTTACCATAAGTGCAATCTTAAATACAATCGCATGGTCGAACTCTCTTAAATCAAGACCGGTAATCTTTTTGATTTTTTCAAGTCTGTAAACGAGTGTGTTTCTATGAACAAAAAGCTTTCTCGATGTTTCCGAAACATTAAGATTATTTTCAAAGAATCTTTGGATTGTAAAGAGCGTTTCATGGTCAAGACTATCAATAGAGCCACGCTTGAACACCTCTTTAAGGAAGGTTTCGCAAAGGGTTGTCGGAAGCTGATAGATAAGCCTTGCTATACCTAAATTATCATAGGATATTATGGTCTTTTCGGTATCAAATACTTTTCCTACCTCTAAAGCAACCTGAGCTTCCTTGAATGAACGGGCAAGGTCCTTCAAATTATCAACCGTTGTACCTATGCCTATAACTATGTGAACAAAAAGCTCACCCGAAATCGTATCGGCTATCGTAGAAGCCAAGTTTTCGATATCCTTTGAATCAACGCCGTTTTTGGTTTCTTTAACTATTGCAATGTCGTTTTCGTTTATGCTTATAATAAAATCTTTAGTTTTATCAGGGAAAAGGTTCTGAAGCACATCGTAAAGCGAAACATCGTTCTGCTCAAGAGCTCTTACAAGAATTACCGTTCTTTGAACATCGGAATTGAAATAAAGCTCCCTCGCCTTTAAATAAATATCACCGGGGAGAATGTTATCAAGAATAATGTTCTTGATGAAATTAGCTCTGTCGTACTTCTCATCATAATAAAATTTTATATTTGAGAAAGCAACAGCCAGAACGCCGGCATATTTTGAGGAAATAATATCCTCACCCTCAACAAATATAACATATTCGCTGCTTTTTGAAGAATCCATCTGCTTAAAAGTATATCCGCCGCCGGTAAATGCTTCGGGAACGGCAGGAAAAGTAACCTGCATATGCTCCCCTATTCTATCGAGCTCACTACAAGCGATAATTGTTTGGGTTTCATCTAAAATACCGAAAAGCTTATCAACGGTTTCTTTCATTTGCTGAATAACGCCTTGGAATAATCTGTTAGACATTTTTTTGCACCTCTGAAATAAAAATTTAATAATATAACTATAATTATTTTTATTTTACACAAAACCGAGCAACATTTCAAGTGCTTTTACTTAAAAAGTTACAAAATATTTACAAAAGTAAAAAGAGCAGACCATAAAGCCTGCTCAAAATCAAAAAATCAATATGCTTTGCCCCAATAAAGCATTTTATCTGCCTTTTTACCGCAACAAACACAAGTATCCGAAATGTGCTCCTGCTCGAAAGGAATACAGCGTGATGTTACGCCTGCAATCTCTTTAAGCTTATCCTCGCAAGCTCTGTCGCCGCACCACATAGCACGGATAAATCCGGGCTTACTATCTGCAATTTCCTTCATTTTTTCAAGATTTTCGGCATCGTAAGTCATTTCCTCACGGCGCTTTAATGCCTTATTATAAAGACCTTCACCGTACTCCTTTAAGATTTCGGGAATACGGGTTTCAAGCTCATCAAGGCATACAGCAATCTTTTCACCGTTATCACGGCGAACAACAACGCATTGATTGTTTTCAATATCCCTGGGACCTAACTCAAGACGGAGAGGAACTCCCTTCATTTCGTATTCTGCGAATTTCCAACCCGGAGTTTGCTCTGAAGCATCAAGCTTTACACGGCAAATCTTTTTAAGCCTATCGTAAACCTCGTTTGCCTTATCAAGAACGCCTGCTTTATGAGTGGCAATGGGAACAATAACGGTTTGTATGGGTGCTATGGCAGGCGGCAAAACAAGACCGTTATCATCACCGTGTGTCATAATAACTGCACCGATAAGCCTTGTGGTTGTTCCCCAAGAGGTTTGATAAGGATAAATCTGCTTATTATCCTTATCGGTATATGTAACATCAAATGCTTTTGAAAATCCGTTGCCGAAATAGTGCGATGTTCCGCTCTGCAAGGCTTTGCCATCGTGCATAAGAGCCTCAATTGTATAGGTGGCTTCGGCGCCTGCAAAACGCTCCTTTTCGGTTTTTTGACCCTTTATAACCGGCATACAAAGATATTTTTCGGCAAATTCCGCATAAACATTAAGCTGCTGCTCGGTTTCCGCCTTGGCTTCTTCTGGCGTTGCGTGAAGGGTATGCCCCTCCTGCCACAAAAATTCTCGTGAACGAAGGAAGGGTCTTGTTGTTTTTTCCCAGCGCACAACACTACACCATTGGTTGTAAAGCTTAGGCAAATCACGGTATGAATGAACTATGTTTTTAAAGTGGTCGCAGAAAAGCGTTTCGGAGGTAGGGCGAACACAAAGGCGTTCTTCAAGCTTTTCTTCGCCGCCCATTGTTACCCACGCAACCTCAGGAGCAAAGCCCTCAACATGGTCTTTTTCCTTTTGCAAAAGGCTTTCGGGTATAAAAAGAGGCATATATACATTTTCGTGACCTTTTTCTTTGAAAAGACCGTCCATAATACCCTGAATATTCTCCCATATAGCATATCCGTACGGGCGGATAATCATACATCCCTTTACAGAGGCATAATCAATAAGCTCAGCCTTTATGCAAACATCTGTATACCATTTTGCAAAATCCTCATCCATAGAGGTTATTTCTTTAACCATTTTCTCATTAGCCATTTTTTTCACCTTGTTGTGATAAATAATATACAGTACATTATAAATTAAAACTTTAATTTTTGCAACATTTTTTATTTTTTTAAAAAAAGCTATTGACAAATCGATAAATAACACATATCATTTTACTTGCAGTAAATTTTCCGAAGGGTTGGATTTTTTTATGGTATTTGATAAGATTAAAGAGATTTTAGCTTCACAGCTCGATGCCGATGCAGGCGAAATGACGATGGAAACAAAGATTCTTGATGATTTAGGCGCAGATAGCTTAGATGTTGTTGAAATGCTTATGGCTATTGACGATGAGTTCGGAATTGAAATTCCCGATGAAAAAATCGAAGGTCTTAAAACCATCGGTGATGTTGTTGAATACATACAAAGCAATATCGAATAATCTTTTATCCCACTTATATTTAAAGCTCCTTTGCGGATTTTCCGCAAGGGAGCTTTTGATTTATAAGCTTTTGCATTTTAAATCAAGCATTAAATCATACTGTTACACCGTTTCAACCCTTATTGTATTAGTATCTCCCGATTTTCCGGAGGTGCCGCCGGTTATTATTATTTTATCACCCGAATTTAAATTGAGCTGCTTTACCGCAATCTGCTTTGCAGTATAAAAAAGCACTTCAACTGATGGGTAAACCTCGCACATAACGGGCTTCACTCCCCAAGAAAGTGATAATTGATGCCACGTTTTTTCGTTTACTGAAAGTCCTAAAATATCAACGGGAGGGCGAAATCTCGACACCATGCGTGCCGTAATTCCGGAAATCGAGCATACCACAATCGCCTTTGCACCGATATCCATCGCCATTCCGCAAACCGAGTGCGATATTGCGTCAATTTCGTTTTTAATCTTGAAATCGGTGTTTAAAAATCTTTTGTGGTAGTGTATGGAGCTTTCGGTTTTCTCGGCTATTTTAGACATAGTTTCAACAGTTAAAACAGGGTATTTACCTGCTGCGGTTTCGCCCGAAAGCATAATTGCACTTGTGCCATCGTAAACGGCATTCGCAACATCGGAGGTTTCGGCTCTTGTCGGTCTTTTGTTATACATCATAGACTCAAGCATTTCGGTAGCGGTTATAACACGCTTACCCAAAAGCCTGCATTTTGTAATCAGCTTTTTCTGAATTGCAGGAAGTTCCTCAAACGGAATTTC
>JAZLFV010000167.1:0-7241 GCA_045615965.1 Acutalibacteraceae bacterium | reverse complement strand
GGGAAAAGCTTTAGTTTTCGTTTAAACTCTTGTAAAGGGAAATTATTTCGTTACGAAGGGATAAGTTTTCGGGATTTTTTAAATGCGGGTCGGTTTCAAGCATATATGCCGCCGCCATTCCGCAAATCTTTAATATATCTGCATCTGCAAAAATATCGGCTATTTTAAGACTTGGAAGACCGTGCTGACGGTCACCTAAAAAGTCGCCCGGACCACGCAGCTTTAAATCTTCATCTGCAATTTTGAATCCGTCTTGATTGTTTACTATAACATCAAGGCGGTTTTTTGTGTTTTGTGATTTTGAATCGGATATAAGTATACAACTTGATTTATATTTGCCTCTGCCGATACGCCCACGAAGCTGATGAAGTGCGGAAAGTCCGAAGCGTTCGGCGTTTTCTATCACCATTATGGCGGCGTTGGGAACATCAATGCCTACTTCAATTACGGTTGTTGAAATAAGAAGCTGAATATTTCCCATAGAAAACCGTGCCATAACGGCATCCTTTTCTTTAGGCTTCATCTTTCCGTGCAAAAGCCCTAATTTATAATTCTTGAATGTACCGTTTGAAAGGCTTTCATAGTATTCCTCGGCGCTTTTTAAATCAAGCTCGCCGTTTTCGTTTATAAGCGGACATATAATATATCCTTGTCTGCCTTCGTCTAAATGCTTTTTTACATAATTGTAAACACGGGTGTGCAGCTCGCTGCTTACCAAATATGTTTCGATTTTTTGTCTGCCTTTAGGATATTCATTTATTCGGCTGATATCAAGGTCACCGTAGATTATAAGACCGAGTGTTCTCGGTATAGGTGTTGCCGACATAACAACTGTATGAGGATTTTCGCCCTTTGCATTCAGCTTTGCACGGGCGTTTACTCCGAAACGGTGTTGTTCATCGGTTATAACAAGACCTAAACGTTTAAAAACGGTATCATCGGTTATAAGTGCGTGTGTTCCGATAACTATGTTATAATATCCGCTTGAAATTTTATCCTTAATAAGCTCTTTTTGCTTCTTGGTTACAGAGCCTGTGAGAAGTGCTATGTTTATGCCTGTGCCGCTTAAAAGGGAAGATAGGTTGTTATAATGCTGTGTCGCCAAAACCTCGGTAGGTGCCATAAGCGCCGATTGAAAACCGTTTTTGGCGGCTATATACATAAGTGCGGTTGCAACAGCGGTTTTTCCGCTTCCCACATCGCCTTCAATAAGTCTGTTCATGGCATATCCCGACTGCATATCGGTAAAGCATTCATCTATGGCTTTTTTTTGCGCATTTGTAAGCTCAAACGGTAACAATGAATAGAATTCATCTCTTGCATCGTTTTTTATTAAAGCGGATGTTTTTAATTTTCGTTTGCCTTTAAGAAGCATAAGACCTGTTTGAAGTATGAAAAGCTCCTCAAACACAAGGCGTTTTTTGGCAGTTTTAAAGGCTTCCTCCGATTTCGGAAAATGAATGTTATTAAGCGCATAAGAAAGATTGCAAAGCTTATACCGTTCTCTGATTGTTATGGGCAGAGGGTCTTCGGGCATAACCGCTGTGTTTAATGCCGTTTTTATGTATTTCCTGATATTAGCCGAAGAAAGTGCCGAGCAGGCAGGATAAATCGGCTCAAGTACGGTGTTTGATGTTTCTCTTATAATAGGGGAAGACATTAAAGGAAAACGCATAGTTCCCGTTACCTTACCTAAAAACAGATATTCGCACCCTTCGTTTAAGCGCTCGGCAAGATATTTGTTATTAAATATTGAAACAGTCATTTTTGCGCTGCCGTCAAATACGGAAAAATTAAAAACCGTCATATTACTTCTTATTCGGTTTTCGGTTACGGGAGTAATAATTTTCGCTTTAATACAGGATTTTTCTTCAAAGTCGCAGTCGGCAATTTTCTTGATTTTGCTGAAATCTTCAAAGCTTCTCGGATAATAACGCAAAAGGACACCGACAGTATCGATGCCCAATTTATTGAATATTTTAGCCCGCTTTTCGCCGACTCCCTTTAAAAATCTTATGTCACTTGAAAAATCCAACATAATAATCACTCAACCGAAATAATGTAATAATAAACGGGTTGATTTCCTTTTATAAATGTTATTTCGGCACGGCTTCCGTATTTTTGGTTTAACAGCTCTTCAAGCTCATTTGCTTCGCTCTCATTTACATCTTCACCGTAAATAACCGTAATAAATTCGCTTTGCTTTTTAAGCATTTGCTTTACAAGCTTAATAACGGACCTTGAAAGCTCGGTATCAACAAATGAAATTTTGCCCTCCAGCATACATAAAAGGTCACCTTTTTTTATGTTAAATCCGTCATATTCCGAATCACGTGCGGCAAATGTAATCTGACCGGTGGCAATTTTTTCGGAAGCCTTCCGCATATTTATTGCGTTGGTATCAGCATCGGAATCGGGGTCAAACGCAAGACAGGCGGATATACCCTGCGGAATAGTTCTTGTGTGAATAACAACAACCTTTCTTGTGCTTAACGGAATAGCCTGTTCGGCTGCCATAATTATATTTTTGTTGTTGGGAAGCACAAAAACCGTTTCTGCCGGTGTTGCTTCGATTGCTTTTAAAATATCGTCTGTGCTCGGATTCATAGTTTGACCGCCGCTTACAACCGTATCAACGGCAAGGTCGCTAAATAGCGCCTTTATTCCGTCACCTGCGGCAACAGACACAAAACCATACGGCTTGGTTACGGGAACTGAGGTTATTTTCTCTTTTAAATCCATAGTCTTTGCAGGGCGCTTTTGCGCTTCGTTTGCATCGTGCTTCGCTCTTTCGTGCTGGTCACGCATATTCTCTATCTTTAAATGGACAAGACTTCCGAATTCAAGAGCTTTTTCGATAGCGTTTCCGGGGTGGTCGGTATGAACATGAACCTTGATAATTTCTTTGTCGTCAACAACAACTACGCAATCGCCGATTGACTCTAAAAATCCACGCAGCTCGGCAGGCTCTTTATTACATTCCGAATTACGGTTAACAATGTATTCTGTGCAATAAGTAAATGTGATTTCGGTTTCAAAAGAGCCGGCGGCGTTACCCGAAAGACTTTCACTTGATTCTTCGGGTTCGCTTTTCGATTCGGCTTTAATAATAACTCCGTTTTCAAAAACCGACATCATACCCTCTAAAATAAGTACAAGTCCCTGACCTCCGGCATCTACAACTCCGGCTTTCTTAAGCTGTGGCAAAAGCTCCGGGGTTTGGGCAAGAGCTTCCTTTGCACCGCTTATGGCATCGGCGAAAACTTTGAGCGCATCGTTACCGTTTTTGAAGCTTTCAGTTGCTTTTTCGCTTGCAATACGGGCAACGGTGAGTATAGTGCCTTCGGTTGGCTTCATAACAGCCTTGTATGCACCTTCAACGCCGGATTCAAAAGCCTTTGCAATGTTTTCGGCTGTTAAAAACTCATCGTTTCCTATGCCGTTTGCAAAACCTTTAAAGATTATTGAAGTGATAACACCTGAATTTCCTCTTGCACCTCTTAAAAGAGCAGAAGCGTTTTTGGAAGCAACAACTCCTGCGGTTTCGCCCTCAAACTTTGAAATTTCTCTTACGGAATTGGCGAGGGTCATAGACATATTTGTACCCGTATCGCCGTCAGGCACGGGAAATACATTAAGCTCATCTACTCTTTTTTGATTGTTTGAAAGATTATTTGAAGCAGAAATTACAGCATCTCGTAACAGGTTTCCGCTGAACAATATAAAACACTCCTTTAAACTGCGGCAAGCTGGAATTTTTATACCGAAAATCAAGATTTCCGAAAAAGCTGTGCCGTCACAACGCCTGAATGGCGGTTATTCTTTAATGCCGTCTACCTTAATAATTACACGGCATACTTCAATATCGGTAATTTTCTTAACGATATACTTTACTTTTTCGGTAATGCTGTTTGCGGTTGCATTGATGTTTATACCGTAAATAACCTCGATATGAATTTCAACATCGATTTTTTCCGCAGTACCCTTTACGGATATGCCGGTATCTTGTGCGGCGCCTCTTGTAAGTATTTTTGAAATTTTCTGTTTTCCGTTGCTCGGAATCATTCCCACAACGCCGTAGCAGGAATTTACTTCGCTACCGATAAGCTTGGTAAGATAAGCCTCGCTTATATTGATGTTGCCTAATACGGATTCATAAGAAATCATAAAAGCTCCTCCTTAATATTCTGTTTATTTCAGTTTATAGTTTTCAATAGAATAGTATATGTCTGATTCGGCGGACTCAACACCTGAAATGATATTGTCTTTATAAAAATACAGACCTTTGCGGTAAAGAACGGGAATTTGCACCATTTCGGTTAAAAGCGTTCCCGCAACATCGCTTAAAGAACTAACACCGCCGTAATATCCGTTTATTACGGCTGTTATATTTTTTTGCTCCTCTGTTTCTGAGAGCTTTACCGTATCCTGAGAATCGGACGAAGGCTCTTCGATCTTTTCGGGAGTCTCTGCCGTTGAATCAATCGGTGTGTCAGTATCGGCAACAGTCTCAAAAACCGATGTTCCGAAAGCCATACTTCCGCCGGGCATTACAAGAGGTGACATATCAAAATTCGGCAAAATAGAAACTTCACCCAAATAAAGGTCAAACGCATTTGATTTAATACAGTTTAGGTAATCGGCATATGATGTTTCGATAACCTTCACCGCAATTCCCGAAGCGTTAAGCATAGATGAAATTTTGTTTGCCGCAACAACACGCTGGCGGTTTTCGGTATTAACTACAAGGCGCAAAACTATTCGATTGCCCGAAGAATTAACAAAATAACCTTCACTATCTTTAGTATTATAACCTATTTTACTTAAATTCTCAACTGTTATTTCATTATCGGCTTTTGAATTTATCGATTGAACAGCTTTTACTTCGTCTAAGCAGGGGTTAAAATATCCTGAGGCAGGGGCGGCATTGTTAAAATATGCTTCGGAACAGATTACGCTTCGGTCTATCGCAGACGATATGGCATACCTTAAATGCTTATCCAAAAGCCCTGCGGAGTTTAAATTAATTCCGATATACAGCATTGTGTTAAGGTTTACATCGGTACGCTTTCCGCTCATTCGTATAACCTTTCCGTTTGTGGCATCGGTATAATAAAGCTCGGTTGCTCCGACCTCTATATAATGCGAAAGAGAATCGCTGTCGGGAGCATTTATAAGGTTAATTTCTTTAATTGAGCCTTTGATTCCGAAAAAATACGGGTTTTCTTTAAGCTTGGCTTCGTCAACCGAAACGGTGTATCTTCCGCAACCGACAGGCGGTATTAAAACACCGTCTGAATCTTTTACGGTGTCGCTCCCTTTTTTCATAATCGGAAAATCGAGCAAATTTTTAAAATACGCATCACGCCTTGAAAGATTGAAGACCAAAACAGATGAACTTAAAACCGAAACGGATGTTACTTCATACAGATGAGATGTGTAAAGTCCGCCATATGACTTTGCTGTGTTATATGAATAAAGCACATCATCTGCCGTAACCGGAGAGCCGTCTGAAAATACGGCATTTTTAAGCGTTACCGTGCAGGAGCTTTCGGTAAGCTCGGCTTTTTCGGCAAGCCTTAAAACCGGATTAAAATTATTATCCGCTTTAATAAGCGGCTCAAAAATAAGCTTGCATAAATCACGGTTGTTTTGAGTTGCCGCCGTATACGGATTAAAACTATCGGTTTTGCTGTAAAGTAAATTTATAAGCCCTGTGCTTTTTCTTGCATAGACCTTTTCTGTTGCTTGTGCAGAAGATGTGTTATTACTGCTTTTGCATCCGCAAACGGAAAGAAAAAGAGCAAAAATCAAAAGCAGCGAAAGAAGTTTTTTTATCATACAAACACCTTATAAAGGAGGCAAAAAATGTATTGCCCGAATTAATAATTGTTAAAGCTTTCAGCCGCTGTGCAATGTCCGTTTTTTTCATTTATCTCAAACATACAGCCCGAAACGGTTGAAGCGGTATCGGAAAATACAAATTTATCCGATGTTCCGTCTTTAAGGCGTGAAATAATTATTTCCTTTTTTACACCGAGTACCGAGTCGCAAGGTCCTGTCATACCGATATCGGTTATGTATCCCGTTCCGCCCGAAAGAATCTGTATATCTGAGGTTTGAACGTGCGTGTGTGTGCCGAAAACCGCAGAAGCTTTGCCGTCAAGATAAAATCCCAATGCTCGCTTTTCACTTGTGGCTTCGGCGTGAAAATCAACAATAATTGCATTTGCACCGTCTTGCTTTGCTCTTGCTATAAGTGTATCTGCGGTCAAAAAAGGATTTTCGGATTTTATATTATCCAAATATACCTGACCTATCAAATTTATAACGGCAAGAGAAAATTTGCCCATATCAAGCAGTGCATATCCGCTGCCGTAATCGGTTTTCAGATTATGAGGACGGAGAAGATAGGGGTTTTCGTCTAAAGCAGGATGAAATTCTCTGTGGCGCAGGGTGTGGTTTCCTCCGGTTATAACATCTGCACCTGCAGAAAACAAAAGGGAAGCGGACGAGTTGTTTATGCCGTTTCCTATTGCGGAGTTCTCTCCGTTTACAATTATGGCATCGCTTTTATATTCTTTTTTGAGCCGTGGGAGTACATTTAATAGTTTTTCAACTCCGGCAGGCGAACACACATCGCCGATACAAAGAACACGCATAACAACATTATCCTTACACTATGGAATAACAAATATACCTATATATGATAACATATATTCAGATAAAATTCAATGCAAATTTGGCGGTGGATAAAATTTTTAAAACTTCAAAAATCAAAAGTGAGGAAACAAGAGGAAACAGGAGAAAACAGAAGAAAATGAGAGATATTAAAATTAAAATCAATTTTTTTAAAAAAATGTGTTGACAAGTGTTTTTGGCTGTGTTATTATATGGGGGTTGAAAATTTAAGATGAATTACGGAGGTTTTGATTTATGTCAACATTTATGGCAAAACCTGCTGATGTTCAGCGTAAATGGTATATTGTAGACGCTGCAGATAAGCCGCTTGGCAGAACTGCTGTTAAGGTTGCCGATTTGTTAAGAGGTAAAGGCAAGCCGGAGTTTACTCCCCATGTTGATTGCGGTGACTTTGTTGTTGTAATCAATGCTGAAAAGGCTGTACTCACAGGTAAGAAATTGGAAAACAAGTATTATCGCCGTCATACAGGCTTTATCGGCGGTCTTAAAGAAGTTAAGTATTCAACCCTTATGAAGACTCGCCCTGAGCTCGCTATGGA
>JAZLFV010000166.1:0-2121 GCA_045615965.1 Acutalibacteraceae bacterium | reverse complement strand
CCTGTGCTATTTCCTTTATTAGAGGATATGCTGCAACACCTGTTATAAGTGTTACAAAGTGGCACGACTCGGTAATTCGTATATCGCTTATGGCATCAAAGGCTTCTTTTCTTAAAAGCGACCACAGTCCTACCCCGTTTTCGAGCTGTAAAAAATCGCCGTAAAACTCGGCAGGTGGGATTTCTCTTCCGCAAAGCAGATAAAATTCATCTGCCGCAAAGACACGTCTTTCGCCGTAAATTTTAACGGATAAATCGCCGTAGCAATCTATTATATCAACGGTTTTTCCGGCGTTTTCGCCGTCAAACGGCTTTAAGCTTACAAGGTTTTCCCTATGCCTTGTTATCCCAACCGGAACCGCCGCAATACATTCAACATTTTTAAATCTTAATAGGTCATCAAGGCTTCTTTTAAGCTCTTCGCCGTCATTAAAGCCGGGGCATAAAACAAGCTGTGCGTTCATTTTTATGCCTGCATCATCAAACCGCTTTATTATTTCAAGCACTTTTCCGGCATTTTTATTGCCCATCATTTTAACCCGAAGCTCGGGATTTGTTGTATGCACCGAAATGTTTATGGGGCTTATGTGCATCTTAATTATGCGCTCTGTTTCCCGCTCTGAAAGATTTGTAAGAGTTATGTAGTTTCCGAATAAAAAGGAAAGCCGTGAATCATCGTCTTTAAAATAAAGACTTTCTCTCATACCCTTTGGAAGTTGGTCTATAAAGCAAAAAATGCACTTGTTCTTACATCTTTGCTTTTCATCCATAAGATATGTTTCAAAATTAAGACCTAATTCTTCATACTCACCTTTTCTAATTCTTTTTACCTTGATTTTTCCATTATCGTTTAAAAACTCGACCGAAATTTTTTCATCATTTTGGTAAAAACGGTAATCAAGCACATCGGTTATCGGCTCACCATTGAGCTTTAAAAGAGTATAACCTGCTTTTATGCCTTTTTTATATGCAGGGCTGCCTTTTTCTACACTTTCAATAATAACCGCCGTTTTACTCACCGCCTTAAACAAAATAAAGGGGAGGATATCGTTCCTCCCCTACTCACACAAAAATTATTCTGCGATTTCTTTAACCTGACGGCCGTTATACTTGCCGCAAGTTGTACAAATTCTGTGAGGGCGCTTATATGCACCGCAATCAGGGCATCTTACAAGAGCCGGAGCTTCGAGCTTCCAAAGGTTATTTCTTCTCTTATCACGCCTTGCTTTAGAAGTTTTTCTCTTAGGTACTGCCATTTTAAATTTCCTCCTTAAAGGTTATATCAAATTAATTATCAAGTAATTCCTTAAGCTTTGCAAGACGAGGGTCAATATCATCCGATTTGCAATCACATTCGCCCTCATTTAAGTTCTTTCCGCACATCAGGCAGATTCCCTTGCACGTCTCAATGCAAAGGTGCTTAGTGGGAAGACTTAAGAAAACTTCGGTAAATACGAGTTCGTCCACATCGAGACTCATATCGGGCACAGTAATAATCGTATCGCTTTCCTCCCCTTCAATGGAGGTAGCCAACATCTTGTTAAGCTCAATACTGTGATTTCGCACAGTATCAGTGCCGCATCTATCGCACGGTGCATCAAAGGTATAATTCATTAAAAGCGAAAGCTCAACAACGCCGGCTCGGTTAAACACCTTACCGTTTACTTTAACGGGGGTTTTAAGTGGAAAACCGCCCGAAAAATCGGTATCGCTCATATCAAGCGAATAGTCAACAGTAATTTCTTTGCCGACATTTGCAAAAACGCTTTTTAAATCCAAAACCATATATGCACCCTACTTTACACAAAATGGCACGCATATAATTATATAGTTATAAAAGTCTTTTGTCAAGATTTATTTTGAATATTAAAGCAAAATAATATAAATAAAGTTAAAACAAGGGAGAGCATTAACACTCTCCCTTTTCTCATTATAAGTATCAGGTTTTAAGCCTTCTTGCCCGAAAATATGCGGATAGCAAAAAGTGTGCCTATCATAAGGACTATCGAAATCGGCAAAACTATGAGCCAATTTGAAACAAAGCCTGCGATAACATAGCTTACAAACGAAACGCCGGCAACGGTTAATGCATACGGAAGCTGGGTTGAAACATGGTTTATGT
>JAZLFV010000165.1:0-3563 GCA_045615965.1 Acutalibacteraceae bacterium | reverse complement strand
CCTACCCCTATTATGCTCGGCACGCTTACCGTTCCGCTTTCAAAGCCTTCGGGCATTTTGGGCTCTTGAAAAGCCGAAGCCGAATTTATTCCGTTTCCGCCTTCAAGAACGGTAAACGGTATTTCCTTTAAAGCAATAAGCACTCCCGAGCCCATAGGTGCATAAATACCCTTATGTGCGGCTATACAAAGATAATCAATACTCATCTCGTTCATATCAATCGGTATAACTCCGCCGCCCTGTGCACCGTCAACCGTAAACAGTATTCCCTTTTCCCTACATAGCTTTCCTATCTCTTTTATAGGCATAATTTTGCCGGTAACATTTGAAGCGGCGGTACAAATCACCATTTTTGTATCCGGTTTTATTGCGGATTTAAAATTTTCAAACGTTATATTATCATCGTAAAGCGAAGTTTTGACAATAGTGTAATTATTAACGGTTTTATGCAGCGGTCTTAACACAGCATTGTGTTCGGAATCCGAAATAACAACATGGTCGTTTTCCGATAAAATACCCTTTATAACAAAATTGAGTGCGGTTGTGCAATTAGCGCAAAAAGCTACATTTTCAGCTCCGTTTGCCCCGAAAAACGAGCTTAGTTTTTCCCTTACCTTATATACTGCCGAAGCCGTTTCAAGTGATGCTTTGTGGCCTCCCCTGCCGGGATTTGCAGAGTATTTATTAAGCGCATAATTCACGGCATTTATAACCGAATAAGGCTTTTTCCCAGTTGTTGCGGCATTATCAAGATATATCATAACAAAACCCCTTACGAAATAATAAAAATGCCGTTTTTTATAATTTAAATAATTTTGCTGAATTTTACTTTTGCATTTTCGATAATTTTTAATACTTCGGATTTATTTCCATCTGTTACCACAACATATCCGCAACCGCTTTTGGGCTCTCCGGTTTTACGCTCTATATGAGCCTTATATCCGTTTTTAAGCAGAGCTTCTTTGCCCTTAAGCGCATAGGTTATGCTTCCGGTTATTACCTTTACTTGCATTTTGCCAACTCCCCTACATCATATTATGTCGAGGATTTGATTTTGCCAAACTTATATTATTTCGTTCTCCATTTGATTCTTATAGTATTTAACAATCACAGCCAAAGCAAACGGCAAAAGCAACGCACCGTATATACCGCCCGCTTTGATTCCGATAAACATTGCAACAAGGGTAAAAATAGGGTTTATCCGGAACTTTTTTCCTATTATATGCGGCTCGGCAAAATTTCTTATCACCGTTATAATAAGATATGCCGAAATTAAAGCGATTCCGAATGAAATTTTGCCGTTTAAAAAGCTTATTGCCGACCACGGCAAAAGTATTGTACCAACTCCCAGAATCGGCAAAATATCTATAAATGATACGATAAACGCCACAAAGATAAAGTACGGTATTTTAAGAATAAAAAACACCAGAGCAAGCTCTGAAAATGTGAGCAAAAAAAGTATCGCATATCCTCCCACAAATTTTTTTAATGTTTCAAAGGTTATGATTTTGATTTTTGATAATCTTTCCTTTGTGTCAGGCTTTAAAAAGTAGGAAAAAAACTTTTTCAATTTATCGTAATCCTTTGTTATATAAACAGTTGCCGTAACCGTTACGGCTATTTCAATCAAAAACCACGGTATCTTTGCTATAAATTCCGCTATATATGCCGATATGCTTGTTATAACAGAAGCTGAAGTGTCAATCACCGAGCCGCTTAAAGCTTTATAAAATGTCTTATACTTTTTTACCGGCTTAATATACCGCTCAACAGTTTTTATAAGCAAACCCGTGTATTTAATTATTGCCGATGCTATATCACTCTTATACGAAAATAAAGCTCTGACGGCGAGAACACACAAAAGCAAAGCCGATAAGTATATTATTACTGCCGTAAAAACCGCACATATATTTTCATTAACGCCGGATATTTTGATTTTTTTGCATATTTTGTGTGAAATCGCCGAAATAACAAATGCAATAAAAAAGGGTAACAGATAAGAAAAACCAATGGAAAATATGAAATATATAATAGCCGATATTACTGCATAATAGCTTATATCGGTTAAAAATCTCTTTTTTGATTCCGTTTCCATAAGAGCCTCCAAAATTTATATCGGAAATATATATTTAATATTTCCCGAAAATTATTGACTTTTCAAAAAAAGTGTAGTATAATTACATACATCGTCTTTGGTGGGAGGACAGATTGTGAAAAAGGAAACCTTGCTTATCGTAAATTCAAAGGTATTACCTCCGGTTTTTGAAGGGATAATTACGGTTAAGGAGCTTTTAGCAAGCGGAAAAGCCAAAAATGTAACCGAAGCCGCAAAGGTTGCCGGTATCTCAAGAAGTGCTTTTTACAAGTATAAGGATTATGTCTGTAAGCTTGAAGATTCCAAGGCAAATACCTTAACAATCGAGGCTGTGCTTTCGGATAAAGCCGGCGTTTTCTCGGCTATGACAAAGGCTCTTTACGAACACGGAGTAAATATAATAACAGTAAATCAAAGCCCTCCGAAAAACGGAACGGCATCGGTTGCGCTTACTGTTTGTGCTGACGATGAGCTCTCTTCAGACCTGCTTTTAGACGAATTAAAACGAACAGACGGAATAAAATCCGTAAAATTCATTTAGCGAGGAAGTATAAATGGTAAATATTGCATTGATGGGGCACGGAACGGTAGGCTCGGGTGTTGCCGATTTGCTTATCGGAAAAAACGAGCGCATTTCCCATGCATCTGATTCGCAAATAAATGTCAAGTACATTCTTGATTTGCGAAAATTCGAAGACCTCCCCTATTCCGAAAAATTCATAACCGATTTTAATTTGATTGCAAATGATGATGAAATTGACATTGTTATAGAGGTTATGGGCGGAATTAATCCGGCTTACGATTTTGTTAAAGAGTGTCTTTTAAAAGGAAAAAGCGTTGTAACATCGAATAAAGAATTAGTTGCCGAAAAGGGCGCTGAGCTTATAAAAATTGCAAAAGAAAAAAATGTGGATTTCCTGTTTGAGGCAAGCGTTGGCGGCGGAATACCGATTCTGACTCCGCTTACCGAATGTCTTGCTGCAAATGAGATTACCGAAATTAAAGGTATTCTTAACGGAACAACAAACTTCATTTTAAATAAAATGATAATGGATAATATGGATTTTGAGGATGCCTTAAAGCTTGCGCAGGATAAAGGCTATGCCGAAAAAAATCCCGCCGCCGATATTGAAGGTCACGATGCATGCAGAAAAATCTGTATTCTTGCAACTCTTGCATTCGGAAAGCATATTTATCCGTCATTTGTTAAAACCGAAGGCATAACTGATATAACCTTAAGCGATATCGAATATGCCGATAATTTCGGATATTCCGTTAAGCTAATCGGTTGCGCCGGAAAATCCGCAAACGGAAACACCGAAGCCTATGTACGCCCGATGCTTGTAAGCAAGAACAATATACTTTCAAGTGTAAACGGTGTATTCAATGCAATTTCCGTAACGGGCGATGCCGTTGGCGAGGTTGTTTTCTACGGTCAGGGCGCCGGAAAAGATGCCACCGCAAGCGC
>JAZLFV010000164.1:0-2920 GCA_045615965.1 Acutalibacteraceae bacterium | reverse complement strand
CTGAATCATCTTCCGAGACGAAAATACAATTATTTAACCCCTGCGGACTTGTTTCAAAAAGAAATTTCTGCTATAATATCTGCATAATCAATACCTACGAGTTTTCGGCTCCGGGGGGCGCGGTTGAATTTTCAATCCGCCTAAAATTATTATTATTATTATTAATTTGAGCTTTTGCCGTATTTTTTGTTTTTTACTGACTAAATCTTACTTTGCAACCCAAATCCGTTTGTATTTCGGTAAGACCTGCGGAAACGATGGCTTTGGTTCGTTCATATGATTTTTGGCTTCTTTGGAGCGAGTTTGCCGAAAGCCCGTAATTTGAGCCTTCATCGGCGGTGCTTAGCGGAACAATACTGTAAAGATATCCGCTTCCGCCTTTATACTTATCTACCCAAGTCGGAACAATATCTACGCTCGAAAGGGTGACCGAGCCATCCGAATATTTATCGAATGTATAGTAAAAGAGCATACCGTCCTCTGTGTGACCTGTTGTGCATTCGGGGTGCATAATTTCCTGACGCTGATTTGAAATGGCATTTCCCATAGAATAAATGCAGACTGTTTTATGCTCGCCATTCTCTGAATGGAGCAGGGCAATCGGCTCTATAACATGCGGATGACTGCCGACTATCACATCAACACCTCGGTTACAAAGCTCTTGGGCTATGGTATCCTGCCATACATTTTCTTTAAGTTGATATTCTTCGCCCCAATGCATATAAAATATTATTGCCTCGGCGCCGTCTTTTTTCATATTTTCTATTGTTTTTTCGGCAAGACTATAAAAATCATTTATACTGTCGTAATCGAATGTGTTTATAAGGTCATTGGCTTCTACCGCAATTATATTTCCGTTAAGGGATTTTCTGCCTGCGGTATCGCATTTGTTTTCATAAGAAAAGGCAGTCATACCAAGCTTAATACCGTTTACTTTTTGAACGGTATAGTTCTTTTCGCTTGCGGATTTTCTTGTTCCGACATATAAAAGTCCTTTTTCCTTCAAAACATCAACAGTCCTTTTTAGACCGAACAGACCGGTATCGTAAGCGTGATTATTTGTAGTGAGCATAAGGTCAAAGCCGGCATCCTTTATAACATCTGCAAGGCAGTCGGGAGTATTAAATGCAGGGTAACCCTTATAACTTCCCGATTCTTCGCCGCCGAATGTTACCTCTAAATTTGCAACCGCCAAGTCTGCCTTGCTTACATACGGTTTTATGTTTTTGAAAAAAGCTGAAAAATCATAACCGTTTGCGGTTTTTGCACCGTCTAACTGAGTGCTGTGTACCATAATATCACCGGTATTTATAACGGTTGCAGACGAAATCTTTTTAATTTCTTCATCACCCTTGCCGTTTTTATTTTCGGCAGAGTAAGAAGCGGTTTTGCTTTGCTTATTATTGTTTCCGCCACCATTGCCGTTGTCATTACCATTAAATGATTTAATTAAGGAAGAAATGCCAATAGAAACAAGGGCGATGGCTAATAGTAAAACAACTGTGCAGCATATAATAAAAATACGGCGGCGTCTGAGCGCCTGTTTTCTTGTGTGTTTAGACATTAATTTAAACCTCTTTTATTTTCTTTTTTTAAAAATTCCGGTAATTGAGCTATAATAATCGCCGAAAAAACAAGACCGCAACCGAAAATTTCCCGAAGAGAAAGCTTGTTTTGGGGATTTATAATTGCTCCGCCTATTGCCGCAAAAACACTTTCAAGGCTCATTGTAATCGAGGCAATGGCGGGCTCGGCATACTTTTGACCTATAATCTGAAGGGTGTAAGCAACACCGCTTGACATAATACCTAAATAAAGTATGGGTAAAGCGGCATTTTTGATTTCGGAAAACGAAATTGCACTTCTTTCAAAAATAAGCGACATAATACCCGAAAGCACGGTAACGGTTGCAAACTGAATAAGCGAAAGACGGACGCCGCCTATTTTATCAACATATTTGTCTATCATTATTATTTGGAAAGAGAAAGAAAGCGCACAGAGTAAAACAAAATAATCGCCTGTGCATATACCGTCAAGCCCGTCTTTAAGGCAGAGAAAATAGAAACCTATAATCGCAACCGAAACGGCAACCCAAATAACGGGCGGGATTTTCTTTTTGAAAAATACGGATATTATAGGAACAATTACAACATACAAAGCGGTAAGAAAGCCGGCGTGTGCTTCGGCGGCTTGACCGGATTTATAAAACGAAATTCCGAATTGCTGAAAATTTGCGGCAACCGTAAGGCAAATTCCGCATATAACGCCGCCCGAAATAACGGTTTTTAATTCTGATTTATCCTTAGGGAAAAACGGTTTTTTTGTTTTGCTGTTAAGTATTTTATAAAGAATTGCCAAGAATATTACGCTTATAAATGAGCGCAGACTGTTAATTAAAAAAGAGGGAACGGCTTTGGCTTCGTTTTGCGCAACAAATGCAAAACCCCAGATTATTGCGGCAAGACCTAATATTAAACCGCCCTTGATATTGTTTTTCATAAATTCCACCTTAAATTACTTTAAATTAAAGTATAACACAAAGAATTGCGATAAGCAAATGAAAAAACGGCATAATATAAAAGAAAAGTGAAAAAATAGGTAAAAAATTTACATCAATCGACATATATGGTCATAAATGTAATATTCCTATTGATTTTTTTACGGTTTGTATGTATAATTTAAATTAGCTTATTGTGTTCGGAGGAAAAAATGTTAGAGCTTAAAGACATTTCTTTTGTTGCCGAAAATGAGGAAGGTAAAAAAGAAATACTTAAAAATATATCCCTTAAGTTTGAAGACGAGTTTATAGCTATTACGGGGCCGAACGGCGGCGGAAAATCAACCCTTGCAAAAATAATAGCAGGTATTATTAAGCCAACGTCCGGAAAAATCATATTAAACGGCGAGGATATAACCGAAT
>JAZLFV010000163.1:0-2627 GCA_045615965.1 Acutalibacteraceae bacterium | reverse complement strand
ACGGTTTGTTTTTCATACTCTCAAAATATAAGCAAGGGATTAAATGCTTGCTGTCTCAAAAACCGAAAACCCATTCTTTGCAACTATCTTTCTCCGATTTGCTCGACTGCGCTTGAAAAAATGGGGAAACTCAAAATAAATAATGCTTGACCTTTCGGTAGGTTTGTGATATAATGGCACTACCTCTGAAAGGTTCTTTTTTTTTGAAGAAATTTAAAAGAAACCTGTTTTGTGCGATATATGAGGATATTATGCTGTGCTTTCCCGAAGTATTCTGGTAATCCTTCGAGGCATAATGTGCTTTTAAGTCGGCAGAGGGAGGCGTTTACTTCGGCTGTATGTTCAGCCAAAGCAAAAAATATTTCCGTAAAACGGGAGGTGCCGTTATGAGAGTAAAAATTACCCTCGCTTGCTCGGAATGCAAGCAACGCAACTACAACACGATGAAGAACAAGAAAAATGACCCTGACAGGCTCGAAATGAACAAGTATTGCAGGTTCTGCAGAAAGCACACCTTGCATAAGGAAACGAAGTAAGGAGAAGAATTTATGAAGACATTAAACAAAATTTGTCAAATTCTCAGCATCGTTTTCGGCTTGGGTGCATTGGTGCTTTTCTTTTTGAAATTTGCAACAATCACCTACGGTGCAGACGGAGATGTTAATTTTGTCGGTTCTGTTCTTGCCTTCGGCGGCAGTAAAACAATTGCCGGCGTTTCGGCAAAGATTGCAAAATCAACCGATATTCTTCTTTGTCTTTTGATTACTGCTTTCGGCTTTGTAATGAGCGTATTTTCCTTTAAGAAAAAAGGTCTTCGCTATTCGGCGTCTGCATTTTCGCTCGCCGCTGCGATTTATATGCTCGTTATCCGTCTTTCAAATGCCTGGAACTTCGTTGATACCGAATGCTACGCTAAGGATGGCTCCAAGGATTTTATAGCAACAAATGTTAAGTATTCAAAGAATGTAACATTTATTGTTATTGCTTTGTTCCTTTTCGCCGCCTTTTCAATAGCATATCTTCTTATTGACGATAAGCTTGAGGTATTGGCATCTAAGGGTGCTAAAAAGACTATTTTCTCACGCATCGGTCATTTCTTCAGAGATTACAAGAGTGAGGTTAAAAAGATTGTTTGGCCTACATTCAGAGATGTTCTTAAGAATACCGGTATCGTGCTTGTTATGTGTCTTTTGGTAGGCATTATCATCTGGTTGCTTGATTGGGGACTTGGCAGTCTTATTAAGATAATTCTTAAATAATTGAGTAATCGGAGGAAAGTGTAATGCCGGAGAGCAGCGAAGCCAAATGGTATGTGGTTCATACCTATTCAGGCTATGAAAACAAGGTTGCAAACGATTTGGCAACTATGGTTGAAAGTCGAGGTATGCAGGATTTGATTGTGGATATAAAAATCCCAACCGAAACCGTTACCGAGATTAAGGACGATAAAACCCGTGAGGTTGAGAGAAAAATTTTCCCGGGCTATGTTCTTGTAAAAATGATAGTGACCAACGATAGTTGGTATTTGGTCCGTAATATAAGGGGCTGTACCGGCTTTGTAGGTCCCGGTTCAAAACCCGTTCCGCTTACCGATAGGGAGGTTGCGGCATTAGGCGTTGAAAAGCACAGCGTTGAAGTCGGATACAATGTCGGAGATAATGTTAAGATTATCAGCGGTCCGCTTGAAGGATACGGCGGCAAGGTTAAAACCGTGGATACGGCAAACAATAATGTTTGTGTTATCCTTTCTATGTTCGGCAGGGAAACTCCGGTTGAGCTTGAGCTTGACCAGATTTCTTTAGACGAAGAATGATTGTTAATACGCATATTTATGCTTATTAACTTCCGGCATATAAGTTCTTGCAGTTAGGTTGACCGGCTGCAAGGTGAGCGCTTGTATGTCACGGTGGGAGGAGCGGAATATGACCGTTCCGCCAAGTGTTGGAAAAATTTCCAAGAAACACGGTTACCACGAATTTTGGAGGTGCTTTAAATGGCTCAGAAAATCACAGGTTACATTAAATTGCAGATTCCCGCAGGCAAAGCAACACCTGCCCCCCCTGTAGGTCCTGCACTCGGTCAGTACGGCGTTAACATCATGGAATTCACCAAGGCGTTTAACGAAAAGACCAAGAATGATGCCGGTCTTATAATTCCGGTTGTTATCACGGTTTATGCAGACCGTTCATTCACATTCATTACCAAGACTCCGCCTGCTGCCGTTCTTATTAAGAAGGCTTGCGGAATCGAAACCGCTTCAGGCACACCTAACAAAACAAAGGTTGCCAAAATCACAAGCGAACAGGTAAGAAAAATCGCAGAAACAAAGATGCCCGATTTAAACGCAGCAAATATCGAATCCGCTATGAGTATGATAGCCGGTACTGCCCGTTCAATGGGTATAGAAGTAGTCGATTAATTCTCTCTTGTGGGAGGAAAATTCCGATTTGACCACTTATTGGGAGGTAAACTATGAAACACGGAAAGAAATATAATGAGGGCGTAAAGCTTATCGAAAGCGGTAAGTTTTACGATGTAGACGAAGCAGTTGCCGTTGCTGTTAAAACCGGTACTGCAAAATTTGATGAAACGGTTGAAATCCACGTTCGTTTGGGCGTTGACTCCCG
>JAZLFV010000162.1:0-2871 GCA_045615965.1 Acutalibacteraceae bacterium | reverse complement strand
TAAAAGGGGAGGGAAAATACCGTGAAATTCAAAAAATTTTTGTGTGTAATTATTTCGTCTGTGCTTATGTGCTCGGTATTTTCCGCCTGCTCAAAGAGATACCTTAATAACTATGTTTATTTTGATATAAAAAACAAGCCTCATTCAATAGACCCGCAAACCGCAAAAACCGATGAGGAGCTTTTAATTGTACGGAATATTTTCGAAGGTTTGCTTAGAAAAAACGAAAAGGGCAAAACGGTATGCGGCGTGGCAAAATCCTATGAAAAAAACGGACTTACCTATACTTTTAAGCTCCGCAAAGATGCCGTTTGGTCGGATAAAACTCCCGTTACGGCAGATGATTTTGTTTTCGGTATCCGCCGTGCGGTGAGTCCTGCAGTAAAATGTCCGTACGGCAAAAGGCTTTCGAAAATCGTAAATGCCGATGCGGCTTTAAACGGCACAGCATCACCTGAATCCATCGGTGTTATCGCAAAGGACGAAAAAACACTCGAAATAACTCTCTCTTCCGAAGATGAATCGTTTGAAGATATCCTTACAACAAGTGTTGCAATGCCCTGCAACGAAGAATTCTTCAATTCAACAAGCGGAAAATACGGTCTTGATGCCGAGAGTATTCTTTCAAACGGCTCGTATGTGCTAAAAAAATGGAATGCCGATGATTTCGGTATAAGACTTTACCGAAACGAAGAATACAGCGGTAGCTTTAAGGCTCAAAACGGCGCTGTTTTTATTTCCTCAAAGGATGACGAAACGCCCGATGTCTTTTTTAAGAAAAAATCTGTTGACTGCGCATTTGTAAAAAGTCAAGATTTAGGTGCAGTTTTAAAGCTTAAAATAAATAAGATTTCGTATCAGAATATATGTTGGGTCATGACGGTTTCCGATAAATATTCTCCGCAAATCAGAACGGCACTTTTATCATCGTTCTCTGCCGATGTTTATAAGGATAAGCTGCCGAGCGGATTTAAACCTGCACAGTCACTTTATCCTGATGTCTTATCGGTTGACAGCAGCATAAACGGTATGGGATATCTGCCGTATAATTTGGAAAATGCGAAGATGGTTTTTTCATCTGAGGTAGTAAAAGAGAAGGATAAGGTTTTCCCCGCTGCTTCACTTTATACCGATGAAAGATCTATGATAATCCCTGCCGCACAGGCAATTTTAGGGCATTGGCAGAATAATCTTTGCGCATTTATAAATATTTCGGGCGCTAAATTTCCCGAAGAGCTTGTAAGCGAGCTTAATGAAAAAAAGCTTGATTTTGCACTTTTCCCCGTAACCGCAAAATCTGCCGATTTAAACGAATATCTGTTAAATTTCGGCATTTCGGGTTACGATGCAGCTTCGGCACAAAATGCCATTTTATCGGCAAGAACATTAATTCCCGTTGCCTTTGAGGATACAAATATTTGTTATAGCGAACAATTAACACTTCCCTTTACCGAATGCGAAAACGGTTATATAGATTTTGCATTTGCGGTTAAAAAATAAGAAAGCATAAGCCAAAAGCAAGAAATATTATTTAATGTTGTAGAGGAGGGTCTCTGCGCCCTCCCGAAAACAAACCTTACAAAAAAAGCGGAGACGGTTTTTAAATGACCGTCTCCGTAAATTTTCGGATGATATTATCTGTTATTTATTATTTACATTAAGGATTTGATTTTGATAATCCGAAATTTTAGAATTTATTTTCTTGCAAGGCGCAAAACCCGTTCTTTTAGCTCGGCTGAAAGGTAATTGTAAGAAAGCCTCCATTCCCAGTTACCGCTTGGCACTCCCGGAATATTTATGCGTGCGGTTTCGTCAAGCATCAAATAATCCTGAATGGGTATTATAACGGTATCGGCAACCGAATCCATAGCCGCTTTTATTATATTAAGCGGAGCTTTTAATTCTTCGGTTTCTGGGCAAAATTCATTTATGAGCTTTTTCTCCCAATCGTTTGCGCTGTTTAAAAAGCCGAGTGTTGTGTTATTATCGTGTGTTCCCGTATAACAGACACAGTTTTCGGTATGGTTTTGCGGGAGATGAGCATTATCGTAGCCGCCCGAAAATGCGAACTGTAAAACACACATATTCGGGAATCCCGTATTTTTAACAAGCTCACGTACAAGCTCGGAATCCGCCCCCAAATCCTCTGCAATTATACGCATATCGGGGATTTCCGCTGTGGCTTTCTCCCAAAAGTCCATACCAACACCCGTTTTCCATTCCCCGTTCGTAGCATCTTTGCTGTTTGCGGGTATCGTGTAATAATCGGCAAAGGCACGGAAATGGTCTATACGGATAACATCATAAACCGAAAGATAGTATTTTATCCTTTTTATCCACCAAGAATAGCCGTTTTCCTTTAAATAATCAAAATTATAAATAGGATTTCCCCAAAGCTGACCTTTTTGCGAAAAGTAATCTGGCGGAACACCTGCGACAAGAAGCGGCGAGAAGTTTTCATCAAGCAGGAAGTTTTCGGGATTTTCCAAAACATCCGAGCTGTCGAGCGAGACATAAAACGGCATATCGCCTATGAGCATTATGCCTTTTTTGTTTGCATAGCGTTTCATTTCAAAATACTGTGCATAGAAAAAATACTGTGCAATTTTATAAAATCTTATATTTTTTTCGTTATCCTTTAAAAATACATCATAGTCTTTGCCCGTGCGGTGCTTAATAAAATCGGGCAAATCCTTAATTTCAGAAGTACCGTAACAGTTAAGTACTGTCATAAATTCGGCATAACATTCAAGCCAAAAGGAATTATCCGAAAGGAATTTAATATAATCGCTGTTATCGGTATCAAAGCTTTCTGCTGCCTTTTTGATAAGCGGTAGCTTATAGTGTCTTACTACATCAAAATCAACATTA
>JAZLFV010000161.1:0-2235 GCA_045615965.1 Acutalibacteraceae bacterium | reverse complement strand
GTTAAGATTTGTAAGACGGGTTTCGATAATGGTTTTTGCCTTTTCCATATCACCCTTTGAAATCTTTTCATCCTTACCTTTTTCAACAGCAGGAGCAAATACGGCCTCAACACCGCCCGAAATATCAATACCCCACCTGATATCCTTTGCACCCTTGATATAAACTTTTTTCGTATCGCCGTAGTAATCGTAAAATCCCATAAAGGCGGAATATGTAAGCACCAAAATAAGGATAAGTATTACGAAAAATACCGGCTTGCCAACTCTTTTAGACTTCATTGGCCAATCCTCCAATTCATACAAAAAGCAAAACCCGAAAAGCACAATATTCCGTGAATTGCCTTAAATGTTAACAGCCACTTTTCACAAATGCCTGCAATATACAATTATTATACTAAATTGTATCGTTAAAGTCAATTAAAACTAATTATTTTACACTAATTTTTCCAACACCGCATATCTTACGGCAACTGAAAGCAGCTTTGCTGCCGTTTTTATCTCATTCAAATCGGGATATGTAGGAGCAATTCTTATGTTTGAATCGTGCGGGTCTTTACCGTACGGATATGTAGCGCCTACACCCGTTAGAGTAAGTCCTGCCGCTTTACAAAGCTCGCCGACCCTTTTTGCACAGCCGTCTTTGACAAAAAGGCTTATAAAATATCCGCCGTTGGGTTTTGTCCAATGTGCAATACCCGTATTACTTAGGGTTTTATCAAACTCATTTAATACTGCATCGAATTTAGGTCTTATTATTTCGGCATGCTTTCTCATCTGCTCCTTTACGGCGTTTAAATCGGGAAGCAGCTTTGCGTGGCGCAGCTGATTTATTTTATCAGGACCTATTGTTTGATACTTCATTCTGTTTTTTATGATTTTAAGTATTTCTTCGCTTGCCGCCATTACCGCAACCCCTGCGCCCGGCAATGTGATTTTAGAGGTTGAAGCAAAGATTATCGGCAAATCGGGATTCCCCGACTTTACACACTCATCGTATATATTAAGCAATTTATCCTCGCTGTAAATATCGTGTACCGCATAGGCATTATCCCAAAAAATATGAAAATCCTCTGCCGCAGGCTTTAAATTTGCAAAGCGCCTTACAACCTCATCGCTGTATGTAATTCCGTTAGGATTAGCATATTTGGGAACACACCAAACACCCTTTACGGAACTATCCTTAACATACTGCTCTATCATATCCATATCGGGACCGTCATCATTCATAGGAACGGTGATAAGCTCAAAACCGAAATATTCAGTAATTGCAAAATGGCGGTCGTAACCGGGAGCCGGACATAAAAACTTCCGCTTTTCATCAAAAATCCAAGGCTTACCGCCCAATCCGCTTATCATTCCCTGAGCTACGGTATCAAACATCATAGAAAGCGATGAATTTCCGCCTGCTATAATAAGCTCTGACGGTATACCCAATATTTCAGAAAACAAATTTTTGATTTCTTCAAGTCCGTCCATAACGCCGTAATTACGGCATTCCGTTCCGTTTTCCGATAAAAAGCCTGTATCCTTATTAGGATAAGAATATATTTCGTCACTTAATTCGAGGTTCTCACTACCCGGCTTTCCCCGTGCCATATTAAGTGAAAGCCCCTGAGCCTTTAAATCTTCGTATTCTTTCTTTATAATGTCAAACTCAATATGTAATTCCTCTTTTGACATTTCGGAATACTTTTTCATAAACCAGAACACCTCTAAACTTAAAACTTATAAAAAAACAGTAACCCTTACAACTTTGTAATTATACTCCCCTTTTATGGATTTTTCAAGAAAAAAATACACTTTACCGTTTAAGTTTGAATTTTTAATTTCAAATTTTCACTTTTTTAATTAAAAAAGGAAGTCTTACGCCTTCCCAAAAGAATTATTTGAACATTGCAGACTGCAGACAAACTTATGTAGCTTAATGCCTTTGTGGCGAAAACCGCTTAATAGCGGTTTTCAAGAGAACTGGGGTGGTATTGGCGGGGAAAGAGTGCAGTCCGAAAATCATGGATTTTCGAGCGAGCGGCTTCCCCGTCCAAGAGAGTGTTGACCTTTTGTCAACACTCTCATTTGAACATTGTTTGTACGCCGTCTATAAAGTCGCTTGCCGCTCTTGCTACCTTTGCAGAGCCCTTTGTTATATTGTGGGTATTTCCGATTACCGATTTGCAAACAACCGTAACAGCAGCTCCTGCGAGCATTCCCGCACCCATACCTTTTACAAAGCTCATT
>JAZLFV010000160.1:0-3016 GCA_045615965.1 Acutalibacteraceae bacterium | reverse complement strand
TAAAGAGCATATCGCCCTTGCCGAGCAATTTTTCTGCTCCGCCGGCATCGAGTATTGTTCGGCTGTCAACCTGAGAGGAAACTGCAAATGCTATACGGGTTGGAATATTTGCCTTAATAACGCCTGTTACAACATCAACTGACGGGCGTTGCGTAGCAATAAGCAAATGCATACCTGCCGCCCTTGCCTTTGCGGCAATACGGTTTATGGAATCCTCAACCTCACTCGGCGCTGTCATCATAAGGTCTGCAAGCTCATCTATAATGATAACAATATGGGGCATTTTTGTAACCTCAGGCTCGTCTATAAGGGTATCTACAAAACGGTTATAGCCCTCTATATCACGCACACCACGGTCGGCAAACATAGCATAACGCTTTTCCATTTCGCTGACAGCCCACCCAAGTGCGCCTGCGGCTTTGCGTGGGTCGGTAACAACCGGAACCAAAAGATGAGGTATACCGTTATATACACCGAGCTCAACAACCTTTGGGTCAATCATCAAAAGCTTAACCTCTTCGGGTTTGGCTTTATAAAGAATACTCATAATAATTGAGTTTATGCAAACTGATTTACCGGAGCCCGTTGCACCTGCAATAAGTCCGTGCGGCATTTTTGCGATATCGCCTATTACAACATTACCGCCGATATCTCTGCCCATAGCAACCGTAAGCTTGCTTTTGGAAGCAGAAAATACAGAAGATTCAATTATTTCTCTTACTCCTACCGTGGAGCTTGCTTTGTTCGGAACTTCAATTCCGACAGCCGCTTTGTTCGGTATCGGCGCTTCAATTCTTACACCTGCCGCCGCAAGATTTAAGGCTATATCGTCTGCAAGACCTGTAATTTTGCTTATCTTAACACCGGCGCAGGGCTGAAGCTCATATCTTGTAACTGTAGGGCCTCGGCTGATATCAAGGACTCTTGTTTCAACGCCGAAGCTTTTTAAAATTTCCACAAGGCGCTCAGCAGTATTATCAAGCTCTTTGCCTATTGCACGCATATCTGCAGAATTTGTTTTATTAAGCAATTCATAAGGCGGGTATTTATACTTAGGTGCTGTGCTTTTGCGCATAATTTCTTCTGTCATTTCGGCGGTTTCCTTATCAAAATCCACCTTAATTTTATGCGGCTTTTCTTCCCGTTGTTCATCCTCTTCTATTGCTTCATCAATCGCACCGTCAATATCAGGTTGCTTTTCTTCGTTTTCGACATCTTCACCCTTATATGTATCAATCAACTTTTTCTGCTTTTCATTTACCTTTGCATCTTCTTCAGATTCTTTCGAATCGTCAGTTTCTTTGCTTTGCTCGTTATTTTCTTCATCATCTATCGGAACATTAACATCAAAGCCTTTGATGATTTTTATATCGCCTTTTTTATAGCGGCGCTTTTCGTCCTTCGACTGTTCATTTTCTCTTTCTCTGTATGCTTCCTCAGCCTGCTTTGAAACCGCCTTAACCGGCTTTGATAATGCACGGAAAAGCGAAACAAGAGTAGTACCCGTGATTATCATAAGAAAGACCACTATTAAAACGATATATGTAATTCCCGCCGCAGTTTTTCCAAAAGCAAGATTTAAAAGTCCTCCAAAAAGTCCGCCGAAAAATCCGCCTGCCCTTCCTTTTGCATATGCAACGGAAATATGGTGACCCAGCTTTGCAAACCTTAAATTTCCATAGGTTGTAAATACATCAATACAAGCGCCGAGCAACTGAAGTAAAACAAGAGTTTCGATAACCTTAGCATTGAAATTATCTTTTATTTTATCAGTTGCAACTATGATTGCTATAATTCCTAAAACAAAAGGATAAAAGTATGCCGTAATTCCAAACAGGCCGAATGCGAAATTATGAATAACTGTCCAGATATTCTGACCTTTTATAAATACAACGCACGCCAAAAGCACCGCTATCGCAAACAATATAACTGATTTTAATTGGTCAGGCATTGGTGCCTTTTTTGTAACTGTCGCCGCTTTTTTAGTTGTTTTCTTTTTTGTTGCCATTAAAACTTACTCCCCTGTCATTTAAAGCAGCAAAATGCGCTGCTAAACATCATTTTCTATCATTAAATTTAAACAATCAATTACATCGCTTAATGTTCCTAAATTATCAATAAGCCCTTCTTTTACCGCCTTTTCGCCGCCTAAAACCGAACCTACATCTGTAACAAGCTCGCCGGTATTCATCATAAGTGCCGAAAAGCGGTCAGCTGAAATCTTTGAATTACGCACAACAAAATCCGTAATACGCTCCTGCATACGGGCGAAATGATTCATTGTTTGCGGAACACCGATTACAAGACCCGTCATTCTGACAGGGTGAATCGTCATAGTTGCAGAAGGAGCTATAAACGAACGCTTTGCGGAAACTGCCAATGGTACTCCGATTGAATGACCGCCACCTAAAACATAGGTAACGGTGGGCTTTTTCATACCCGAAATCAGCTCTGCTATTGCAAGACCCGCTTCAACATCACCGCCAACAGTATTTAAGATTATCAAAAGCCCCTCTATTTCCTCGCTCTGCTCAATGGCAACAAGCTGTGGAATGATATGCTCATACTTTGTTGTTTTACTCTGCTCAGGAAGAACGTTGTGACCTTCTATTTCGCCTATTACCGTCATACAGTAAATGTTGTGTTTACCCTCGAGCTTCGTGATACCGTATTCCTTTATCGTATCACTTTCATTTGTTTTATCTTTATTTTCATTTTCATTCATAACTTTCACCCAAAATAGTATTGGATAAAAGCCTAAAATAATACATTATAATTATACTATTTTTATAACTGTTTTGCAACAAAAAATTCCGCACAGCAAAAATACTGTGCGGAAAAATTAAACTATAAGTTATCAGTTGGTGATTGTAAGCTCTGTATCCTTATCAAATAAATGAATCTTAGGAGTTTCCAAAGCGATTGTGATTTTATCGCCCGGCTTAGCAGTTGGTTCCGGGGCAACACGGGCAATAAGGATCTGCTCTTCGCTGTTCATATAAAGATAAGTTTCAGC
>JAZLFV010000159.1:0-3129 GCA_045615965.1 Acutalibacteraceae bacterium | reverse complement strand
AGAAGATGGCACAGGAGCAGCAGAAGCTCTACCAAGAAGAGGGAGTTTCAATGTCCGGCGGATGTCTGCCGCTGATTTTGAGACTTCTGTTTATGATAAGCATTTATAATCTTGTTGAAATGCCTTTGACTTATCTTATGAATATTGATAACAGTTTGATTAAGAACGCTGCAAAGGCACTTAAAATCAGTACGAGTAGGAGAACCTTTCAGCTTGATATCATAAGTAAGAGCAGTAAGCTTGTCGGTGCTGAGTTTAACCCTATTATCAAGGGCATAAAAAGTATCGATTTCAAGTTGTTCGGAATTGATTTAACTAAAACCCCTAAGTTTTCATTTGATTTTTCACAGGCACAGCTTATTTGGCTTATTCCGATAGGTGCATTTTTGGCTCAAATTATAACGAGCATAATCTCTATGAGAATCCAAAAGAAAAACAATCCCGATGCCCCCACTATGGCGGGTATGATGCTTACTATGCCGCTTATTTCTTTGTTTATCGGCTTCGGTTTGCCGGGCGGTGTTGGATTCTATTGGATTTGTTCTTCGCTTATAGGCGGTCTTATTCAGGCGGGAGTTCAGCTTTATTACGGGCCGCAGAGAATGCTTGCGAGTGAGCGTGCAAAAGAACTTAAGAAGCGTATTGATTTTGAAACCAAGCAGATTGAAAAGCTTGAAAAAGAGGATGTCGAATTAAACGGCGAAGTTGTAGAATAAGGAGTGAATTTACTTGATAAAAGAAGCAAGAGGCTTTGGCGAGGATATAGCCGAAGCTCAGGAAAATGCAAGAATTAATTTGGGCGTTTCCGATGATGCAGACGTTCAATTTGAAATAATTTCACAGTCTAAGAAAAAAGTACTTGGATTGTTCGGCGGCTCAAAAGCAGAGGTAAGAGCTTATGTTGAGCTTCCGGATGCACCGCAGAGAAAGGTTAAGGCAAATAAGTCTGAAAAAGGTGCACCCAAAAAGGAAAATCAGCCAAAAAAGACTAACGATAAAAAGCAGGATGTTTCAAAGGAAGCAAAGAAGACAGATTCTTCAAAGATTGAAAATAAATCAAATTCAGAAAAGTCCGAAAAGCCGGTAAAATATTCCGAAGATTTGGGATTTACCGATTTAAAGAATGAGTCAGAAATCGCAAAGGACAGCAAAACATACAAAGCTATCCAATACCTAAAAACCATTCTTAAAGAATTTGAATGTGAAAACTTAACCGTTATGGCAGAAGAAAAGGAAAACGGTGCATATATTTCGCTCAACGGTGACGGAATAGGTGCAGTTATAGGCAGGCGTGGCGAAACACTTGATGCTTTACAGTATCTTGCAGGTCTTGCCGCAAATAATGCAGGCGGCTATTTTAAGGTATCACTTAATATCGGCGATTACCGTGAAAAGCGTGAAGCCGCACTTAATGTGCTTGCTGAAAAGGTTGCCAATCAGGTCCTTAAAACCGGCAGAAGCAGGGCGCTTGAGCCGATGAATCCCTATGAGCGCAGAATCATTCATACAGCTATTCAGGGCTTTGATGGGGTTGTGTCAAACTCAATCGGAGAAGGCATTGATAGGCGTGTTGTTGTTTATCCCGAAAACGGCGATTCAAGACCTCCCCGTATAAACGACAGAAGCTCAAGAGGCGGCAGAGGTCAGAGGAGACATAATCGCCCCGAAAGCAAGACGGTAGCATCACCCGCAAGAGAGCCTAAAAATGATACCGATATGCCGCTTTATGGCAAAATCAACTGATAAATTGCCGAATTATTGTAAATAATCGTAAAATATGTAAAACAGTACTTGACATAATGGGATAACATATTGTATAATACACCTACAAGTATTACCCCTGCTATTTTGCGGAGGGAGGGAATATAAATGAGTCAGGTAAAAGTTAAGGAAAACGAATCACTTGATAATGCACTTCGCCGTTTTAAAAGACAGACAGCAAAGGACGGTGTTATACAGGAGGTTCGCAAAAGAGAGCATTATGAAAAGCCCTCTGTAAAACGCAAAAAGAAGTCGGAAGCTGCTCGCAAGAGAAAGTTCCGCTAATTTAGCATTCTTAAAAAGGCGGTTAATAAACCGTCTTTTTTCTGTTTACGGAGTTTTTTATGTTATTAAAACCAAAATTCAAGCTTGATAAAATCACCGATATTTCGGTAGATTTTCTTAAAAAATTCAAAATATCGGCATTAATTCTCGATGTTGATAACACACTTTCCACCCATCACGGTATGAAGCTTTGTGACGGGCTTGAGGAATGGTTGGGTACTATGAGGAAAGAGAATATAAAACTCATAATCCTTTCAAATTCCAAAAGAAAAAGAGTTGAGCCTTTTGCCGAAAAAATCGGCTTGCCCTTTATATCGCTCGGATTAAAGCCCTTGTTTACGGGGTATTTGCGTGCAATTAAAAGACTCGGAGTTAAGCGTAAAAACTGTGCAATAGTAGGCGACCAAATTTTTACCGATGTTTTGGGCGGTAATTTTTGCGGTGTTAAAACAATTTTGCTTACTCCCATAAAGCCCGAATCAAGCTTGCGATTCCGTTTTAAGCGAAAGCTTGAAAAGTTTATTTTTAAACTATATAATATTAAAACTTATAAGGAGTAGAGGCTATGTCTTGTAAATTCGGTCCTGCCGGAAATTCCGCTTCCTTTTCCGAAATGGGATATAAAAGCAGCTTAAATGTTCCTGAATATCTCGTTAAAATGGGGCTTGACACCTTTGAATATCAATGCGGAAGAGGAGTTAACATAGGCGAAGAGAAGGCGAGAGAGCTTGGAAATAAAGCGAAACAAAATGGCATAACCCTTTCGCTCCACGCACCGTATTATATTTCAATGTCATCGCTGGATGAAGAAAAGCGACTTAATTCAATAAATTATATTCTTGCAAGTGCAAGAGCGGTTAATGCCATGGGCGGAAACCGCATAGTTGTTCATACGGGCTCCTGCGGTAAAATAAGCCGAGAGCAGGCGCTTTTACTTGCTGTTGATACGATGAAGAAAAGCCTTGCGGCGCTCGATAATGAAAATTTAGGACATATTCATATTTGCCCCGAAACTATGGGAAAGGTAAATCAATTAGGCACATTAGATGAAGTTATAGAGCTTTGTTTGGTTGATGAGAAGTC
>JAZLFV010000158.1:0-4475 GCA_045615965.1 Acutalibacteraceae bacterium | reverse complement strand
TGCCTATCATCACCGTAGCGCTTTTTAAGCTCATCGAGCTTGGGTTTTATACGCATCTGCTGAACCGTAGACTTTTGGCTTTTTATACTCAGCGGTATCAAGACAATATTTGCAAGCAATGTAAATACAAAGACCGACATTGCAAAGTTGCCCCCGAACAAATCGGAAAGAAAACGCAAAACTATGCTGAGCGGCACATTTATTATATCAAATATTTTTCCCATTTAATTTTTGCCTTTCTTAAAGGTTAATCGTTTCTTTTGCGGTACAGGGTCGTATCCGCCTTTACAAAAAGGGTTACAGCGCAAAATTCGCCAAATAATAAGAGGTAATCCAAAAAAGATGCCGTGAATTTTAAGTGCATCAATGGCATACGCCGAGCAAGTTGGTGTAAATCTGCAACAGGAAATCTTTTTTGGCGATATACCCTTTTGATAAAATCTAATCAGTTTTATCAGCAAACTGCTTATCGGACGAAACCTCAACCAAAACACCTGCCGCTTTCAGTTGCTTTTTTAAATTTTCTGCAACAATATAACTTTTCTCTTCTAATATTCTCGACCTTGCAACAAGTACAAAATCATACCCCGTTTTAACGCTTGAAAAAACACTATCTGCTGCCGCCCTCAAAAGGCGCTTTGCCCGATTTCGCCTGACGGCACATCCAAGTTTCTTTCCGGCAGTTATACCAAAACGGACAGTTCCTTTCCGCCCTTTCGCAACATACAATACAAAATCGCCGGAAACATAAGATTTACCCCTATAATAGAGGCGTTTGAAATCACGATTTTCTTTTATGGAAACATTGCGTTTAATACTTAACCATTCCTTTCACATAAAAGGAAAAGCCACTTCTTAGTGGCTCGGTTGACCTTAATAAGTTAACTGCTTTCTTCCTTTTGCTCTGCGGCGGGCAAGTACCTTTCTGCCGTTTGCGGTAGACATTCTCTTAAGAAAGCCATGCTCTTTTTTACGGTGAAGCTTCTTAGGTTGATATGTTCTCTTCATTTTCCAAACCTCCCTTTAACGATACATAAACATAACGGTTATCAAGCAAAGCTATTTCGGGCAAACGCTTTGCATTGGGCAAAAACCCACACATAACCTATCAATTTAGAATTATAACCCATTTTTGGCAAATAGTCAACAAAAATTTTTAATTTTTAATTATTAAAATCTGACGCAATAAAATACAATATACTTATATTTCCGATTTTGTTTTACACTTTCACTTGACAATAATACATTAACAACCATTCTTCCGCTCTTGTATCAATGTAACAAAATATTATCGTAAGCATAGTATGTGGTAAAGACAAAAAGGAGGTCTTTTTAATGTGTAATAACGGATTCGGCGGAAATTGTACCTGGATACTCATTCTCATCCTCTGCCTTGTTTGCTGCGGAAACAATGACGGCTGCGGTTGCTGATTATCCATAAGGCATAAGCCTTAAAACTGCGGAAGCTCTTTAAGGGCTTCCCTTTTTTATCTGTATTTTAACCAAACCTGAGGTTTTTAACTTGACTTTACCGTTTTATTGTTATATAATGCCTATTGTCGGAAAAATCCGGCGATAATATTCGGAGACGTATCGAAGCGGTCATAACGGACATGACTCGAAATCATGATGCCCCTTGAGGGACGAGGGTTCGAATCCCTCCGTCTCCGCCATATGAAAACACCATTGAAATCTGAACCCTTTAGTTCGGAAACAATGGTGTTTTTGTTATATAACCCCAGTATTTATGCGGATTTTTAAGGTTAAATCCAATTTTTCGCATTCGGACAAAAAACAGAAACAGTTAAAAACTCACAAATGAATACCACAAAACAGTGATTTATGAACCCCTCAGTCCGAATGCACACATCTTATAAATCTACTATTTTTAAGGTGTATTTGCATTCTTTTTGTTCGGGAGTCTTGTATTGCAGTTTTTTATGCGGGCGTTTGGTGTTATAAAATAAAATATATTTATCTACCGCATTCCGAAAGTCTGACTCTGACCGATACTTCGTTCGATACAGTTCTTCACGCTTCATAGACGAAAAGAAAGATTCCATAACAGAATTATCATAAGGAATGTGTGCACGGGAAAAGGAATGCGTAATGTTTAGTGATTTAAGATAGTCATTCATCGTTTTGGAACGGTAATTTCCACCACGATCCGTATGGAAAATTAAATCGGAATCCGGTTGTCGTTCTTTATATGCAATTTGAAATGTTGATTTAACAAGTTGTGTACTGTTGGTTTTGCCAACTTTATATCCCACTACCATTCGGGAAAACAAGTCGATGATAACGCAAATGTAAAAAGCATTTTCTCCGTATTTAAAGAAAGTAACATCGCTCACCCACACTTCGTTTGGCTTGCTGACATCAAACTCTTGATTAACATGATTTTTGTATTTGCGGCTTTCATCCTCGTATAGTTTCTTTGCGTTTTGCCGTATGCTGACTAAACCCATATCACGCATGAGTGTGCGTACCATTTCATTGCTGATTTTTACACCTTCATTTTTAAGAATAGCCGCAATTTTTGCCGCACCGAAAACTTGATTGCTTTCGTCATAAATTTCCTGTATTCGGCTTCGCAATTCTTCACGGCGTTTGGCATACCATGTGTTGTCTTTTTTGTTTCGTAAAACATGGTTATAAAATGTTCCTCTCGGTATATCGAAAGCATCGCAAATCATATGTACACTATATTTTCCGTAAAGTTGTTCGGCGGCATATAACCGTTGCCTTAGCGGTGCCTTTGGTGTGCAGGGTGCGGATTTGAGAATCTTAATAATATCCTCCAAGCGAGCAACTTTGCTTTCAAGCAAACTGTAATTGCGAATATTGACTGTCTTTCGCTTGGCGGCACTTTGTTCCTCGTTATACGCACGTAACCAACCGTAAAATGTACTCTTTGGTATTCCGGCATCGGAGAGTATTCTTGCGGCCGGTTCTCCGGATATAAAACGATTGATGATAGACTGCTTCTGTTCTTTTGTGTAAGTTTTTTTCATATTTTCATCTCCTTATCAGAGATTATAACAGCAGTGATAAAAGAAAGATACTTGTATGCCTATTGACAGCAGGGGTTAATTTGGGGTATAATAAATTCAGAAAGTTGAGGTGTCGCAAATGGAACGGCAAGAACTTCTGAATAAAATCGCAAAGCTGACCGAGGAAATCGGGAAGCTCCCGAAAGGATATATCTCAAAGAAAACCATCAGCGGAAAAACCTATTATTATCATCAATGGTCGGAAAATGGCAAAAAGCAAAGCCGCTATCTGCCGGATGAAGAAATAGAACCAATGACCGTGCAGATTGAAAAGCGAAAAGAACTGCAAAACGAAATCCGCCGTCTAAGGTCAATACCTAACAAAAAAACGGCGGCAAGTGAGGTGACACGCATGAAATGCACACTGATGCACAAAAGAATACCCGTTGCCGAAATCGAACTTGACGATGTGACCGGATATATCGTGAAAATCGGAACGGTGTTTGCACCAGAGCATCTGCCAGTCGGAATACCGATAAAGAAAGGCATCTGCGACCGTGCCGCCATGAACGAATGGTGGACGGATCGCTCCATTCCGTCAAGCCGTTCGGGTGTCAGAGAAGCACTCGAAACACTTGAAATAGCCGACACAAAAATGCTCCTCATCCGTTGTAACGGACTTTCCCTATCTGACCAATATTGGATCTGTCCCGATGGTTCAAATCTTACATGGGACGAAGTCAATTTCTTTGACAATCCATTTTCGGATGACATCGGCGATGTGCTGTTTGGTACTAATAAGAAAAAAGATGCACTTGACCTGTCTTCGCCCGACAATACCTCGGACGGTAACCTGAAAAAGCGTTGGAAGGTCATAAACGGAAAACGCTGTCTTGTCAAGGGGGGTTCCAATCCGTTCCGTCAGCAACCGTTCAATGAACAAATTGCCACCGAAATCATGAAACAGCTCGGTATTGATTGCGTGCCGTATCAGGTCGTATGGAACAAAGGTGCACCTTATTCGGTATGTGAAGACTTTGTCAGTGCCGATACCGAGCTTGTGAGTGCATGGCGTATCCTTCAAACCAAGAAAAAGAGCAACAGCACATCGGTATATCAGCACTTTCTCGACTGTTGCAAAGGACTTGGCATCAGCGGTGCTGCAGAGTTCCTTGATCGTATGATCGTCCTTGATTATATCGTCGCAAACGAAGACCGGCATCTGAACAACTTCGGTGTCTTACGCAATGCCGAAACACTGGAATGGCTCGGATTCGCACCGATTTACGACAGCGGTTCTTCGCTCGGCTATGACAAACTGCCCGCACAGATGCGCACCGAAGACGAGTATATCTGTAAGCCATTCAAAAGGCATCATGCCGAACAACTCAAATTGGTATCCTCTTTTGACTGGATTGATTTTGAGAAGCTCGGCGATGTGCGGGAAATCATCACCGACATTATGACATCGGGCAATGCCTC
>JAZLFV010000157.1:0-3156 GCA_045615965.1 Acutalibacteraceae bacterium | reverse complement strand
TTGAAGCTTAAAGAATTAAAGCAAAAGGCAAACGGCTTGCCTAAAACTCCCGGAGTTTATATAATGAAGGATAAATCGGGAAATATAATTTATATAGGCAAGGCAAAGGCACTTAAAAACCGTGTTACACAGTATTTCGGCAGCGGAAACAACCATACCGAAAAGGTAAGAAAAATGGTATCAAATGTTGATAGCTTTGAGTATATTCTCTGCGACAGCGAATTTGAAGCACTTGTTCTTGAATGTTCGCTTATAAAGCAGAATCAGCCGAAATACAATATTTTGCTTAAAGACGATAAAGGGTATCATTATATAAGAATTACCGATGATAAGTGGAAAAAGATAGAGATTTCAAACCAAACCGATAAGGGCGGAGAATACATAGGACCGTATTATTCCTCTTATGTTGTGCGTGATACGGTTGACTGTGTAAACAGTATTTTTAAACTGCCGGACTGTAACCGAAGCTTTGATAAACCGACAAAGCCCTGTCTTAATTTTCATATAGGCAAATGCTTTGCACCGTGTAAAGGTAATATTTCATACGGTAATTACATTGATACTGTTAATTCGGCAGTAGAGTTTATAAAGCACGGTGACGGTGTATCTATGATACCTGAGCTTGAAAACAAGATGAATAAAGCGGCGGAAAAGCTTGATTTCGAGTATGCCGCAAAGCTTCGTGACCGTATAAACGCCATAAAAAAGCTGAATGAAAAACAAAAGGTTGTTATGTGTACTTATAAAAATCAGGATGTTTTCGCTTCTGCATTTTTAGGCGAAACTGCCTGCGTTAGTGTGCTTAATTTCAGAAACCGCCGTCTTATAGATAAAAACCGTTATTTCATTGAAGGCGTTTCGGATAAAAAAGCATTTTACGGCGAATTTTTAGAGCAGTATTTTGCTGATAAAACAGATATTCCGAACAGAATACTTATCGACTGTGAATTTGAGGGTATGGAGGTTTTATGCTCGTGGCTTAAGGAAAAATCCGGCAGAGCGGTAAACTTTATTCTGCCTAAGGCAGGGGAGCAACGAGAAATAATGCAGATGTGTTTAAATAACGCATCGGAAAATCTTTCGGAAAAAACAAAATCTTCGGGCAGAGAAATGTCTGCTTTAAACGAGCTTTCAAAATATTTGGGATTAAAAAGTGTTCCGAGATTTATAGAATCCTACGATATATCGCACACATCGGGCGAAGAAAATGTTGCGGGAATGATAGTTTTTAAAGACGGTCTGCCGTTTAAGAGGGCATACAGAAGATTTAAAATAAAAACATTTTCGGGTGCAGACGATTATGCTTCTATGGCAGAGGTGCTCGACAGAAGACTTAATGAGTATGAAAAAGGTGAAGACGAGGCGTTTAAAAGGCTTCCCGACCTTATTTTGCTTGACGGAGCTTTAGGTCAAATAAATGCGGTTGTGCCTGTGCTGAAAGCGCACGGTATTGATATACCGATATTCGGTATGGTTAAGGATTCAAAGCATAAAACAAGGGCGATTGCATCGGGCGGCGGTGATATTTCAATAAGCTCAAACCGCTCGGCGTTTGTGCTTGTAAATAAAATACAAGAGGAAGTCCACCGCTTTGCAATATCGTATCACAGAAATCTCCGAACTAAAAAAATGCTAAGCTCAGAGCTGTTGAATATAAGCGGTATAGGAAAAGAAAAGGCAAAGCAACTGCTTTTGGAATTTAAAACAATAGAAAAAATAAAAAATGCAGATATAAAAGAGCTTTGTACGGTTAAAGGTATAAGCTATGTAAACGCCCAAAAAATTTATAATTATTTTCATAGCAATTAACAGTTGCCAAAGTGTGTTTTTTTTGGTAAAATAAAGAATAGAAATGAAATAGGAGGCATTATTATATGTCTGTTCAGTTAGAAAATATTAAAAGCGGCGATACCGTTGCAATTATGAAAACAAATATGGGAGAAATAACAATAAAGTTATTCCCCGAAAAAGCTCCCAAAACGGTTGAAAACTTTGTTACACATTCAAATCAGGGCTATTATAACGGTCTTATTTTTCACCGTGTAATAAAAGATTTTATGATTCAGGGCGGCGACCCTACCGGAACTGGTATGGGCGGTGAATCAATTTGGGGCGGAAGCTTTGAGGATGAGTTCGATAAAGAGCTTCATAATCTTTGCGGTGCCCTTTCCATGGCAAATGCAGGACCTAATACAAACGGAAGTCAATTTTTTATTGTTGAGGCTTCGTCTGTTCCGCAGAATATGTTATCCGAAATGAGGGAGATGCCCGAATATTTCCCAGAAAATATAGTAAATACTTATGCCGATTTGGGCGGAACGCCGTGGCTTGACTATCATCATACTGTATTCGGTCAGGTTATAGACGGTATGGAAACGGTTAAAAAAATCGCATCGGTTGAGGTTGACGGCAGCGATAAGCCTTTAAACGATGTAGTTATAGAAAATATAGAAATTATTTCAAAGTAAGGAGTTTTAAAAATGAAAGGTATAATTCTTGCTGGCGGCAGCGGAACAAGACTTTATCCGCTTACTATGGTAACATCAAAACAGCTTCTCCCCGTTTACGATAAACCGATGATTTATTATCCGCTTTCAGTTCTTATGATGGCGGGAATAAGGGATATTCTTATCATCTCGACCCCAACCGACCTTCCCAATTTTGAGCGCCTTTTGGGTGATGGCTCGAGCTTCGGAATAAATCTTTCATATAAGGTTCAGCCTTCGCCGGACGGTTTGGCACAGGCGTTTTTAATCGGAGAGGAATTTATAAACGGCGATTCTTGCGCTATGGTGCTCGGCGATAATATCTTTTACGGAAGCGGCCTTGAAAAGCATTTAAAGGAAGCGGCAGAGTGCAAAAGGGGAGCAACGGTATTCGGCTATTATGTTGAAGACCCCGAGCGTTTTGGAATTGTTGAATTCGATAAGGACGGCAAGGCGATTTCCATTGAAGAAAAGCCCAAAAATCCAAAATCCAACTATTGCGTAACAGGGCTTTACTTCTACGATAACCGTGTTGTGGAAATGGCTAAAAAGGTTAAGCCCTCGGCAAGAGGCGAGCTTGAAATTACCGACCTTAACAAGCTTTATCTTGAGGATGGCTCATTGAATGTGGTAACTTTAGGCAGAGGATATGCTTGGCTTGATACAGGAA
>JAZLFV010000156.1:0-2741 GCA_045615965.1 Acutalibacteraceae bacterium | reverse complement strand
AGGTTTTGTTTATCGGTAACTCATTTAGTGAATGTACCGTATATCTTCTTCACGATGTTGCGACAAGTCTAGGTATTGACATTCAGGTAGAAGATATGTATATTGCCGGCTGTCCTATTGATGACCACTACTATAATCTGAAAAATGGTGTAAATAAATATAAGCGTAGATATTGGAGCAACGGCACATGGGTTGAGTCAGAAAATTTCGACCAATCTTTAGCGACTGCGCTTGCATCTGAGGATTGGGATTTTATAAGCGTTCAACAAGCATCTGCTTATAGTGGCGTTCAGTCAAGCTATTCAAATATTTACAGCTTTATTGATTTAATCAAAACGAAACTAATAGATAAAAGCCATACAAGGTTTGTATTCAATATGACTTGGGCATACGATATCGGTTCTCCGAATGCCGGATTTGCAAATTACGGAAACAATCAAGCGACAATGTATCAAAGTATTTTAAGCTGCACGCAAAATCTTGACCGCAATGTAATTGATATTATTATTCCTAACGGAACGGCAATTCAGAATAACCGAACCTCTTATATCGGCGATACTCATACTTATGACGGTACACATCTTACATATCCGTATGGAGATTTTATCGCAAGCCTTACAGCAATTAAGTCTTTGACCGGTATTAGTATAGATAATATTACATATACACCGGGCGATGTTGACGCCAAGCAAAAGAGCGTAGCCATTGAATCAGCAAATAATGCGTTCAATAACCCTTATACGGTTACAGAATCAGCATATTAACAAATTATTTCAAATCTAAAACAGCATAAACGTTGTTTTTGATAAAAAGCTTTAGTCTTTAGGTGAATACGGTGTTGATTATTTGTGGGTTAATAATCGGCATGTATTTACTAAAGGATATAAAGCTTAAAACCCACAAAAAGGGCATAAGTTAAGCATAAAGCCCTTGAATACCGGAGCAGCTAATCGTGTATTCACAAAAAATGCTTAAAAAAATAAGAACAGGAGATAAACTATGAAAAAAAGATTTTTTTGTAAGTCACTCGCATTGTTTTTAGCAGTTTGTTTGTGTTTGCCAATTGTTTCATTCGGCTCACTTAGCTCGTTTGCTGAAGAACCTGATGTAACGGAAAACAATACCGTTTATGTTACAATTGACGGTTCAAAATTAAGCGAAACCGAAGGCGTTATGGAGCTTATTTCAAAGCAGGCATATCCTGCCGGAACAACCCTTACCTTTGATGCTTATATCCCCGATATGAGCGATTTGGTTACAAACAACGACTTTTGGTGGGGCGTAGGTCTTACTACTGACCCGTCAGTCGGAAGTAACTATAACCGTCCCGTTGACAGAATGCAGGAATATACCGGTACTGGCGGTTCAAACGCCAACTGGGGTAAATGGGCAACAAAAACAGTAACAATCGGCAACGGAGCAGAGGATGAAAACGATTATTATTTCTTTGTCTATGTAAAACCCGGTGCAGGAAAAACCTTTGGTTTTGATAACTTTAAGTTAAGCGCCGAAAACGGTTGGGTATTCGCAAGCGAAGATTTTGAAATGGGCTCCGATTGCAGTATATTCAATTGCCGCAGTCAGTCAACCGCATTGGAAAACTATAACCCACACACAACATACGATAATTATCTTGTATTGGACCAAAAGGCAAGAGGCGGTAATGACGCTTATCCTTGGCTTATGTCTAAAAACACCTATCCTTCGGGAAGTACTGTAACCTTCGATGCTTTTGTTCCCGAAAACTTCACATCCTGGTGGGGCGTTGGCTTCAGCGATACGCAAGAGTCTGATATTTACGGCGCCGCAAGTCACGGACTTCTTACGAACAATAAAGGCACATGGGCTACCTATACTATGAATTTCCCGACAGACGGAAGCGATTATTATTTCTATATTTCACCGTCTTGCGACAATATGGAGGGAGATTCCTGCAAATTCCTTATTGATAATGTTGTTGTTACCAATAACGGAGAAGTTTTGGCAGAGGAATCATTTGATTTCGGTATCGGTCAAAACATTTTCTACCTTAATGAGGGTTGGGCAAGCATTGCGAGAACAACCAAGAAAACCGACAAGGCAGTTTGCGTAAACTTTGACCATAGTTACGGTAATATTTCTATGGTTTCAAAGCAAAAGTATGCCGGCGGAACAACCCTTATCTTTGACGCTTATGTTCCGTCAGATCCTACTTGGTGGGTAGTATGTTACAGCCCTGTTATGCCGACTAACGGTAACTGGTATGATTGGAATACATATGGAATTGAATACGGTCAACAAATGTCATCAAGCTTTAAAAATCAATGGCATTCATATTCCGTAACACTTCCTACAACCGAGGATGAATATTATATCTTTGTTGTGGCAGAGTTTGCTGTTAATAATCCTGCAAGAACCGATACAAAATTCCTCTTTGATAACTTTAAGGTTATTGATACCGAGGGTAACATTACCGCTTATGATACCTTGGATAAAGGAATAGGCAGCGGTATATTCAATTACTATTACAAAAACAATGACCTTGGTATCGTTACTACCCTTGAAACAGTTTACGGCGATAAAACATCAAATAATGTTGCCGCAATTTATCCGAATAATATTTTAGGAAACGGCAGTTCGTTTATAAGTAAAAAAGCATATCCGGGCGGAAGCAAGATTTATTTCAGAGCATATATTCCCGATATGAAAACCTCTTGGTGGTGTATAAGCTCTGCAGAGAGTATTGCAGCTGCTAATATTTA
>JAZLFV010000155.1:0-2417 GCA_045615965.1 Acutalibacteraceae bacterium | reverse complement strand
CAAAATGCCGGATGTGAAATTGTCCGCATTTCTGTTCCAGATAAGGAAACGCTTAAAACAGTTGATGCGGTAAAAGGCGCAATAAGCATTCCGCTTGTTGCCGATATTCATTTTGATTGGCGCTTGGCGGTTGAAAGTGTTTATGCAGGCGTTGATAAGGTGCGTATAAATCCCGGAAACATCGGAGATAAATCAGGAGTTAAAGAGGTTGCAAGGGTTTGTAATTTACATAATATTCCGATACGCATAGGTGTGAATTCCGGCTCGCTTGAAAAGGAAATTTTAGCACGCTTCGGCAGTCCTACACCAAAGGCTATGGTGGAAAGCGGATTTTATCACATAAAGCTGCTCGAAAAATACGATTTTAATAATATTGTTTTGTCGCTTAAATCGTCCGATACCAAGCGTATGTTTGATGCCTATTCTTTGGCGGCGCAGGAATGCCCTTATCCGCTTCATTTAGGTGTTACCGAAGCGGGAACTAAAGAAATGGGAATTATAAAATCCTCGGCAGGTATAGGCGGATTACTACTTTCCGGTATAGGCGATACAATCCGTATTTCTTTAACAGATAACCCTTGCGAAGAGGTGTATGCCGCAAACAAGCTTTTAAAGGGCTTGGGATTTAAAAAGGGCGGAATAAGATTTGTTTCCTGCCCCACCTGCGGCAGAACGGAAATTAACCTTATTGATATTGCCAAAGAGGCAGAAGAGCGCTTAAGAAATGTTCAAAAGGATATAACGGTAGCGATTATGGGATGTGTTGTAAACGGCCCCGGAGAATCCAAAAATGCCGATATAGGAATAGCCGGCGGCAGAGGAAGCGGTGTGCTTTTTAAAAAGGGAGAAATACTTTATAAAAACATTCCCGAAGAAAAATTGCTTGATACACTGATAAGCGAAATAGAAAAAATGTAAATTTGGGGAACAAAAATGTATAAATTAAAAGAGCTTTTCGGAGAATATATAAAAGATTTACCGCAATCGTTTAACGGTGCGGTTATTTCTGCCTGCGATTTGGATAACGAAAGCAGAAGTCTTTATATTTCGGTAAAGTCGGATGAATACATACTATTTGAAGATTTAAACCGCTTTAAGGAACAGATAAAATCGGCGCTTAAGCTAAACGAAATAAAAGCGGATGTATTCTTTTGTGAAGATGCGCTTAACCTTGAAAGTATTGAGGATACGGTTAAAGCAATAAAATCAAGAAATGCGGTATTAAACGGATTTTTCAACAACTCCGAATACGATTATAAAGACGGCAAAGTTAACATAACGCTTAAATACGGCGGTTATGAAGCAATAGAGTCTTCGCAGTTTGAGAGGCAGTTTATTTCTGAAATAAAGGCAAAATTCGGCGTAGATGTAACGCTTGGCTTTGATGGCGATTTAACGGGTGAAAATGCGGAAATTCCGCAACCCGAGGAAGAGGAAATCGCAATGCTTTTTGTTACGGATAAAGCGCCTGAAAATGATGAACCGCCCCAAAAGGAGAAGAAAATTTTTAAAGGCAAGCCTGATGACGGGCTTCCGATTTATATAGAAAGCGCCGAGCTGTTTTACGGCAAAAAAATAATAACCGATATACAGCCTCTTAAAAGCATAACACCGCCCGAAGACCGTGAAGAAGAAAAATTCATTGCGGCGTGGGGCGAGGTTTTCGGTACCGATATAGCGGTAAAGGATACAAGAAACGGAAAAAAGATGCTTAAAGCAAAATTCTGCTTTAGTGACGGCACAAATTCATTTAATGCAACAGTTACAAGGTTTTTTGATTCAAAATACAGTAAAGACCCCGAAGCAGAAGCAAATGCAGTTAAAGAAAAGCTTTCCGCACTTTATGACGGCGCAACGGTTATCGTAAACGGTGACTATAAATTTGATAATTGGACAAACGATTTTTTGGTTGAGATAAAAGCACTTGCCACAGTTCAAAAGTATGTGGAAACAGACGATTATGAGGGTGAAAAAAGAGTAGAGCTTCATTGCCATACAAATATGTCGGCAAAGGATGCCGTTTCGAGCGCAGACAATATAATAAATACGGCGTTTAAGTGGGGGCATAAGGCAATTGCCATAACCGACCACGGCGTTGTTCAAAGTTATCCTGCCGCCGCAGCCGCAGTTGCGGGGATAAAAAAAAGGGGCGGAGAATTTAAGGTAATTTACGGCGTTGAGGATTATTTTATAGACGATACACGTTATGATATTTCGGGGCTTAATTCAAAACAGATAGGAAAGCTTCGTAATCATCAGATTATCCTTGTAAAGAATTTAACGGGGCTTAAAAACCTTTATGAGCTTGTATCGGAGGCGCATTTAAACTGTTTCCACGGCAGACCGATAACACTCCGCTCAAAGCTCGATGCACATAGAGAAGGTCTTATCGTAGGCTCTGCCTGCGAGCAGGGCGA
>JAZLFV010000154.1:0-3041 GCA_045615965.1 Acutalibacteraceae bacterium | reverse complement strand
TTTCATATCTTTTACAGATTATAATATGCTTCAAACACCGCATTTTGTGGGGTTTGAAAACTACATTCGGTTGCTTTTGGACGATGAAATCTTTGTAAAATCTCTTGCGAATACATTGCTTTATGCAGTTATAACGGGTCCGCTCGGATATTTGATTTCTTTTGTTATTGCATGGTTTATTAACGAAACGGGTAAATTTGCAAGACCGTTTTTAACATTTTTGTTCTATTCACCTTCTATTGCCGGAAGCATCTATGTTGTTTGGACATATATCTTCAGCGATGATTCTTACGGTTTTTTAAACAGCACACTTATGAGTATGGGAATTCTTCAAAAGCCGATTCAATGGCTTACCGATGCAAATTACAATTCTTATGTTGTAATTATCGTTATTTTATGGATGAGTATGGGAACAAGCTTTTTGGCATTTATTGCCGGCTTGCAGTCGCTTAATAAATCGCTTTTTGAATCAGCCGCAATAGACGGTATACGCAACCGTTGGCAGGAGCTTTGGTATATCACGCTTCCGCAGATGGTACCTCAGCTTTTGATAGGTGCAGTACTCACCATATCTTCGTCATTTGCAGTCGGTGCGGTTCCGGCGGCGCTTACCGGCAATCCAAGTACCGATTATTCAACTCATACCCTTATTTTGCACATTCAGGATTACGGCAATACAAGGCTGGAAATGGGATATGCTTCGGCAACGGCGGTTGTTTTGTTTATCATAATGATTGTTACTTGGTTTGCGATAAATAAAGGGCTTCGCTCCCTCGGAAAGGATTAAGTGTATGAAGAAAAAGAAACTTAACCGTTCCGCAGGCGGAAATATAGCGGTAGTGGTTTTTCTCCTGATTTTGGGGGCATTCACCGCATTTCCGATATATTTTTCGGTAATAAACGCATTTAAGCCGTTAAGCGAGCTTTATTTGTTCCCGCCCAGGTTTATAGTTTATCATCCGACACTTGATAATTTTAAGGATATTATAGCTTTGCAATCGCAGGCTACCGTTCCTACCGAAAGATATGTTTTCAATACGGTGTTTGTTGCACTTTCAACAACAGTTATATATGTGTTTTTGGCTTCACTTGCGGCGTATCCGCTTGCAAAACACAATTTTCCGGGTAAAAACTTTATTCACAAGCTTATCGTATTTGCCATCTTGTTCAGCACTCAAGTAACGGCACTTCCGCAGTATTTGCTTATGTCTAAAACCGGTATGCTCGATACGTATATGGCGCTGATTTTTCCGGCAATAGGCAGTTCATTCGGAGTTTTCCTTGTTATGCAGTTTATCGGCGCTTTTCCGGACGATGTTATAGAAGCCGCCAGAATAGACGGATGCACGGAATTCGGTGTTTTCTTCAAGATTGTATTTCCGTCTGTAAAACCGGCATGGGTAACACTTGCCATATTAACCTTTATTGCCAACTGGAATGCAACCGGTACACAGGTAATATTTACGGAATCCTTAAAACTTTTGCCTACTATGATGAGTCAGATGACAGCCTCCGGCATAGACAGAGCAGGTGTTGCCGCCGCTGTTTCGTTTATACTTATGCTTCCGCCGATGATAGCCTTTTTGTTCAGCCAAAGCAATGTTGTTGAAACAATGGCTTATTCGGGAATAAAAGAATAAATTTAAGATAAAAAAGGAGGGGAACGAAAGTGAAAAAGAATAAAATTGCGGTTTTTGCAATGATTATGGCTCTTTTTACCTTTGGCTGTTGTTTTGATGCTTCGGCGCTGACTAAAAGAACCGAGTATCAATATGATGAGAAGCTTCATTCCGTTCCCGGCCCTCAAACATATAATGCTTCAACTGTTTATTACGGAAATGATTTAGGAGTTGAAAGCTTTTCAAATCCTTCCGATGTTTATGTAGACGAAAATAAAAATATTTATATAGTCGATTCGGGTAATAACCGCATTGTTATATTTGATGAAAACTTTAAATTTTTAAGGCAGATTGATAAGGTTGTTTCACCCGATAATATAAATGAATTATCCGACCCAAAGGGTGTTTTTGCAAGAAACGGTATCATTTATATATGTGATACAGGCAATTACCGTGTTATAGCGATAAACGATAAAAACGAGGTTATACGGTTTATTGAAGGAAAGGATTTGATGTCGGTAAACAAAAACTTCGTATTCAAGCCCGAAAAGGTTGTTGTAGATTCAAACAACAATATTCTTATTTCGTCATCGGCAATTTACCAAGGAATTTTAAGATTTGATTCAAACGATAATTTCAAGGCGTTTTTCGCCCCGAATGAAGTCACAACAAGTTTTTCGACCTTCATAAATTCAAGTCTTAAAAAGGTATTTACCGATGCCCAAAAGGAAAGCTTGCAGAAAAGTTTGCCCTCACCTTACAGTAACATTTACATAGATAGCGAGAACTTTATCTATGCAACTGCAGAAAATGTAAATCCGGGGCAGGATATTAAGCGTCTTAACGCTGCGGGCACGAATATTTTGGTTTATTCATCATCGGTTGCGCAGGATAGCGTTTTCGGCGATTATGAGTCAAGCAACGAAAAAACCGATTTTATTGATATAAACTGCGATAAAGACGGATATATTCTTGTTGCCGATAACTCAACACAGAAGCTCTTCCTTTACGATAAGGAGTGCAGTCTTATAACCGTTTTCGGAGGCAAGGGCAATATTAAGGGAAGATTTGTTTCGATTAGTTCGGTAGAAAAGCTTAATGATGATTATATAATTCTTGATTCGGAGCTTGGCAGGATAACGGTTTTATCACCCAACGAGTATATGAAAAAGATACTTGTTGCAATGACATATTACCAAAACGGCGAATATGAAAGCTCTGAAAAGCTTTGGCAGGATATACTGCTTGAAAACTGTAATTTCCCGATAGCATATAAAAGTCTCGGGAGAGCGCAGTATCATATGGGAAATTATAAGCTTGCTATGAAGTATCTTAAAAACGGCGGCGATACATATTTTTATTCGCTTGCGTTGAATGAATACCGAAAAGAGATTATTCAAAAGTATTTCGGACTTATTTTAT
>JAZLFV010000153.1:0-2379 GCA_045615965.1 Acutalibacteraceae bacterium | reverse complement strand
TGTAAATCCTGTATAACCATAAAGCCCTGCACAAAGGCAGAGAAAATTTTCGATTTACTTCCGCTTTGCGATATGGTGCTTGTTATGTCGGTTGAGCCGGGATTCGGCGGTCAAAAGTTCTTGGACAGCGCACTTGATAAGCTTAAAATACTGAAAGCCGAAATATGCCGATTAGGTCTTGATATTGACATTGAAGTTGATGGCGGTGTAAACGGCGAAACTGCAGAAGCGGCGGTAAAAGCAGGTGCAAATGTGCTTGTTGCCGGAAGCTATCTTATAGGCTCGGAAAAAATGGAAGAGCGTGTTGAATTTTTGAAATCTTTGTAAAGGCGAATTGTATGGACTATAAATTTTTAAAAAGCGGAACGGATATAAGGGGTTATGCAAGTGATTTGGGCGGAAAGAAGATTGAGCTTACAAATGAGGCGGTTTATGATATCGCTTCGGCTTTTGTTGTTTTTGTATGCGAAAAATCCGGAAATGAAGCAGGTAAGCTTAAAATTTCGCTTGGTCACGATTCACGCATAACGGCAGACAGAATAGCAGATAATGTAAGGAATGCGTTTGCAAATGCAGGAGTAACCGTAATTGATTGCGGACTTGCATCTACACCTGCTATGTTTATGACAACGGTTGATTTAAACTGCGATGCCGCCGTTCAGATTACTGCAAGCCATCATCCGTTTGACCGTAACGGGCTTAAATTTTTCCTGCCTTCTGGTGGACTTGAGGGTAGCGATATTTCGGATATTTTGGAGAAAGCCGAAAATGGCGAAAAAATACATTCGGATACATCGGGCTTGGTGGTATTGGAAGATTATATGCAAAAATATGCGGAAAATCTTAGAAATATAATAATTAAAGGTGTAAATAAAGGAGAAAAACCGCTTGACGGATTTAAAATCATTGTTGATGCAGGTAACGGTGTCGGCGGATTTTATGCAACCGAGGTTTTAAAGAAGCTCGGTGCGGATATCAGTGGTAGCCAATTTTTAGAGCCTGACGGAATGTTCCCGAATCATATACCCAACCCGGAAAACAAGGATGCAATGGCAAGCGTATGTAAAGCAACGGTAGCCGCAAAAGCCGATTTGGGTATCATATTTGATACCGATGTTGACAGAGCAGGCTGTGTTGATAAATTCGGCAATGAAATCAACCGTAACCGCCTTATTGCTTTGGCTTCTTATATTGCGCTTAACGGTAAAAAGGGCGCAACAGTTGTTACCGATTCGGTTACATCAGACGGACTTAAGGAGTATATAGAAAACACCTTAGGCGGCAAGCATTACCGTTACCGCCGAGGCTATAAAAATGTTATAGACAAAGCAATTGAATTATGTTCGGGCGGAACAGAAACTCCGCTTGCAATCGAAACCTCAGGTCACGCCGCTTTGAAAGAAAACTATTTTTTGGATGACGGCGCATATCTAATGACCAAAATCGTAATTGAACTTGCAAAGGGTGTGGATTTTGAAAAGATTTTAGCACCCCTTAAAATGTCTGCCGAAGAAAAGGAACTGCGGTATAACATTACCGTTTCGGATTTTAAGGCTTACGGTCAAAGAGTAATAGACGAGCTTGAAGCTTTTGCTTTAAGTAAAGAAAATTGGAAAGTTGCCGATGATAACCGAGAGGGTGTGCGTGTTTCAACCGAAAACGGTTGGTTTTTGCTTCGCCTTTCGGTACATGACCCTGTTATGCCGTTAAATTTTGAAAGCAATATATTAGGCGGAACCGAAAAAGATTTTGCCGAGTTAAGCGGATTTCTAAATCGTTTCAGCGGTCTTTCTGTTTAAGAAAACCGTTAATATAAAATGTGCAAAAGAAAGGAGAGTAAGAATATGGAAATTGCAGGTGCAATTATTATGGTAGGGGGACTTGTGTCCGCAGTTTTCGGTATCATTCTCAATAACACCCTTGAAGCATCGATTGAAAGCTTTTTGGGAAGCGGTGAAATTAACTTCGGTACAGTATTTATAATAATCGGAGTTATGCTTTTCTCTGTTGGCTTGATTTTGCTTATGGTAGGTCTTATCAAGTCTTCAAACGGTAACAAATCCACAAATACAAACGGATATAATCCCGTAAATTATTCGCAGAATTGTCAACAGATTTCAAATAATAATTATGACAATAAGAATCCTGCTGCGTTTTGCCCTTATTGCGGGCAAGCAATATCCGTTATTGGCGATTTTTGTCCCCATTGCGGTAAAAGGATACGCTGAAAAACTAATATATACATAGATAAGGTGTCGCCGAAACGAAAAGTTTTCGTTTTGTGAAATAATATAACCGGCCGCCGCCCCAAAAAGGGCGGGGGGGGGCTTTATAGTATTTAATATTTTTTCCGTTTGCATCCCCCATCGGGGGCATAGT
>JAZLFV010000152.1:0-3438 GCA_045615965.1 Acutalibacteraceae bacterium | reverse complement strand
AAGTATCCGAGACTTGTTGTGTTTAAAGATTCACTTCCGAAAACAACGAGCGGAAAGATAATACGTAATAAGCTTTAAAAAATTAAAAAACTTGTTGACAAATTTAAAAATATGAATTACAATAAGACTGTTAAAAGCGTTGAAGAAGAGTGTGTAAGCATCTAAAATCTTCAGAGAGTCGGCGTTTGGTGCGAGTCGGCGTTTTTGAGCTTATGCTGTAACTTTCGAGCTGAAGAAAAGAAAGCCGTAACGGTTAGTAGAATTCTTCCGTGATTGCTGCGTAAAGGCATAAGGTTTGTCGGAACCTGAGTGGCATAAGTTTTTATGCAATTTGAGTGGTACCGCGGGTAGTAAATTATACTCGTCTCAAAGTAATTCATACTTTGGGGCGTTTTTTGTTGCCCTAATTTGTATTATTGATACTTTTATTTGTCTTTTAAAAGAAAAGGTGGTTTTAATGGAGCATATAACAGACCTTGACAATAAACTGCTCGAAATGGCAAACAGAATCAAGGAGCTTCGTGAGATTGAGGGTTTTACTACTGCTGAATTAGCACAAAAGACCGATGTCTCCGAAGAAGAATATATTGCTTGTGAAAAAGGTGAAAGCGATTTGAATTTCGCCTTTATTTACCGTTGTGCTTTGGCACTTAATGTTGATGTTACCGATATTATTGAGGGACATTCTCCAAGGCTTCAGAGCTATACAGTTACACGCCACGGAAAAGGTCAGGAAATTGCCAATGCCCACGGTATGACTTATTACAACTTGGCTTATGCGATTCAAAACCGTATTGCAGAACCGCTTTATGTTAAATCAGCTTATGATGAGAAAGCTCAGGAAAAGGATATAGAGCTTACAACCCACGAAGGTCAGGAGCTTGATATAGTGATTTCAGGTCAGCTTCGTGTCCAGATTGGCGGTCACACCGAAATTCTTAACAAGGGTGATACAATCTATTATAATTCTTCAACTCCTCACGGTATGATAGCTGTAGGCGGAACGGATTGCGAGTTTTATGCGATTGTTCTTAATCCTACGGGTGAGCCTATACCGGAGCTTGAAACCGTTAAGGCAATAGTAGAGCCGGATGTTTCGTTCAATGAAGATTCCGAAAAGATATATCATAAATATATTGATGTAGAGAAAAACGAAAACGGAACACCCACGAAAATCACATTCAAAAATACAGATAACTTTAATTTTGCTTTTGATATTGTTGATGAGATTGCAAAGAAGTCCCCTGAAAAAACGGCTATGCTTTATATAAGCAAAAATAAGGAAGAACGTAAATTCACCTTTGAAGATATGCGCCGTGAATCGAACAGATGCGCAAATTATTTTACATCACTCGGAATTAAAAAAGGCGATAGGGTATTGCTCGTTCTTAAAAGACGTTATCATTTCTGGTTTACAATGCTTGCTCTTAATAAAATCGGAGCTATCGCAATTCCGGCTACAAATCAGCTTTTGTGCCACGATTTTGAATACCGCTTTAAAAAAGCAGGAGTAACTGCGGTTATTTGTACGGAAGATGATAATATCCCCGTTGAAATCGAAAAAGCAACCGATACATATAGCGGTCTTACAAATAAAATTATTGTTGGCGAGGATAGAGAGGGCTGGCGTAATTTTGATAAGGAATACACCAGATTCAGCTCACATTTTGACCGCTCTGCAACCGCTCCCGGCGGTGACGATATTATGCTTATGTTCTTTACCTCCGGCACATCGGGTTATCCTAAGCTTGCGGCTCACAATTATAAATACGCTTTAGGTCATTTTCATACTGCAAAGTATTGGCATTGTGTTCAGGAAAACGGACTTCACCTTACAATCTCCGATACCGGTTGGGCAAAGGCCATGTGGGGTAAAATGTTCGGTCAATGGCTTTGCGAAGCTGCAACCTTTGTGTATGATTTTGATAGATTTGATGCTTCGGAAATCCTTCCGATGTTTGCAAAATATAAAATCACAACCTTCTGCGCACCTCCCACAATGCTTCGTATGATGATAAAGCAGGATATTTCAAAATATGACTTATCTTCTGTAAAGCATATGACAACAGCAGGTGAAGCTCTTAACCCTGAAGTTTATAAGCAATTTGAAAAGCTTACCGGATTACAGATTTTAGAGGGCTTCGGTCAGTCCGAAAGCACAATGATTATCGGAAATTTGCGAGGCGCTCCGCATAAAATCGGTTCGATGGGTAAACCTGCTCCTATATACGATGTTGCTCTAATGGATAGTGACGGTAACTTCGTTTCTGACGGCGAAGTAGGCGAAATAGTAATAAATATTAAAAACGGCAGACCTAACGGTCTCTTTACGGGATATTATAATGACCCCGAAAAAACCGATGAGGTTTGTTATGACGGATATTATCACACGGGCGATACCGCTTGGCGTGATGAAGACGGATTTTATTGGTATGTCGGCAGGGTAGACGATATGATTAAATCGTCAGGCTACCGCATAGGGCCTTTTGAAATTGAAAGCGTTATAATGGAGCTTCCTTATGTATTGGAATGCGGAGTTTCGGCGGCGCCCGATGAAATCAGAGGTCAAATAGTTAAAGCCAGCATAGTTCTTACCGATGGTACTGAGGGTACCGAAGAACTCAAAAAAGAAATTCAAGCTTATGTTAAAACCCATACAGCACCGTATAAATACCCCCGTTTGATTGTGTTCAGGGATTCGCTCCCCAAAACCGCAACGGGTAAGATTATGCGAAATAAGCTTTGATATTATGAAAGGATGAAAGATATGAAAATTTCAATCACAAAAACAACAACTCCCAAGGCAAAACCGACCGATGAATCAAAGCTCGGATTCGGCAGAATTTTTACCGACCATATGTTTATGATGGATTATTCGGCAAATGAGGGTTGGCACGATGCAAGAATAGTTCCCTTTGATTATATTCCGATTCATCCTGCTTCAACCGTTCTTCATTACGGCACCGAGATTTTTGAGGGCTTAAAGGCTTACCGAACCGAAAACGGCGAAATCAATATGTTCAGACCTATCGAAAACATCAGGAGAATGAACAACTCCGCTGAGCGTCTTTGTCTTCCTCAAATAGATGAAAAAGACCATATGCAAATCCTTGATACAATGGTAGAGCTCGAAAAGGATTGGATACCGCACGCAGAGGGTACATCGCTCTATCTTCGTCCTTTTATGTACGGTAATGAGCCTCATTTGGGTGTTCACGCCGTTAAAGAAGCAACCTATGTTCTTATCTGTTCTCCGGTTGGCGCTTATTATGCAGAGGGTATAAACCCGGTAAAAATTGCCATCGAGTCCGAAGATGTAAGAGCTGTAAAAGGCGGTACGGGTTACGCAAAGTGCGGAGGTAACTATGCAGCATCGCTTCGTGCAGGTGAAAAGGCTGAAGCTAAGGGCTTTACGCAGGTCCTTTGGCTTGACGGTGT
>JAZLFV010000151.1:0-3932 GCA_045615965.1 Acutalibacteraceae bacterium | reverse complement strand
CCGCCGTTGGCTCCCGGAGTGTAAGAACCTAAACCGCTCTGGTTAGGAGCTTTAAGATATGCACCGAATTTATAGTTTCCGCTGCCGGATGCAGTTCCGTCTGATGTATCAAATGAAGACTGAAGCTGTAAACCGGAACCTATTTTAAGGCGATATTTAAGAACTGCGGAATAAGATTCAGATGTATTCTGATAGGTAAATACTGTACCCGAAGAGATGCTTTCGCCGTCCTCATTTACGGGATTACCGTTTTTAAGCAAATCCCAATAGGTAATCTGGTCTGCTTCTTCATATTCTTCAGGAACGGGGATACCGCCGATTTTGTTGCCTTCGCAGCCCCAGAATGTGATATAGAATATGTTGGAAAGGTGACATGCAGTGTTGTTGGGAAGAGAAGTATAATTGCCGTTTGCATCTACAACATCGGAATCAACATAATCTACAACATCATAGATATCGCCTATCTTTAAGTGAACAAGATATTTGCCTTTGTTTATACCGCTCTTAACCTTAAGCCTTGAGAACTCAACATCATAACTCTGACCGGTTACAATTTTTGAGGCAAGATTCTCACGGTTTTCGCTTTGATTATATCCAAGTCTCGTCCAAATAGAACCGTTAGAATATCCGTCAACGCCCTCTTTGTATAACTGAGCGCCGAACATATAATCAATTCCGTCTCCTGCCTTATCAAAAGATATCTGGAACTGGGAATTGTTTGTAGCTGTCCAACGGTATTTAAGAACAACCGAATATGTGGGAGATTTTGCATCATAGGTAAGGGTATGACCGCCGCAGTTAAGTCCGTTTTCAGGAACGGGACTACCGTTTTCCTTTAAATTCCAATAGCTGATTTCATCATACGGATAATAGGTTTCAGCTTCGGGAGTTGCGGTTATGATATCATCGCCGCCATTACCCCATGAACCAAATCTAATTTTGTTTGAAACTTGGCAATCCTCTTTATTGCCTGATTTATAATAGCCGTCTTGGTCAACATTGGTATAGGTCTCTTTAATCAAATTACCGTTAACCTTTAAGTAAAGATAATACTGACCGTAATGCTGAAGACCGCCAGATACGATTTTCAGACGACCTAATTCAATATCGAAGACATCACCCTGAGTAATAGGTGAAGCCATATTAACAAGTGTGTTTTCTTTATCATCGTGTCTGTCAGGTCTTAAATGCCATGCTCCGTTTGAACCTGCATCGCCTTCATTAGGCTTCTTAATCCAAACGCCGAATGGGTTTGAAATATTGCCGCTATCGCCCTCATCAAACGAGAACTGATATTTCGGATTAGAACCGGCAATCCAACGGAATTTGAATATTGCGGATTTTGAAGGAGATGTTGCATCATATGTAAAGGTATCACCTGTGTTTGCAAGTGTATATGTGCTACCGAGTTTTGTACCGTTTTTCTTCAAATCGGTGTAAGATACTTCATCATAGGTATCATAAACCTGCTCATCGGTGCGGCCGGCTTCGGCGTCTAACTCAGAAAACTTAACACTATGATAATCATATTTAGAAGTATCATTTGCATCAAGCTCAATTACACCGTAACCTCTTACTGCTTCATCGCCGTAATTTACATAGGTCATTCCGGGAACGGCGGTCATTGTGATACCGTCATAAGTACCCGAGAAGTCATTCAAGTGATCGTGACCGGTAACTACACCTAAAACGCCGCCCATATTTTTAAGTATGTTAAACTCGTTATATGTTACGCCGTCTTTTGAAGGACAAGGAAATTCACCAAGAGCACCGGTTACACCGGATTTTAATGCCTTTGTATAGGTTTTTCCGCCGTAGGTCTTTGTAGGAGCGGTTGAGCCTTCCTGCAAAAGATTATAAATTTCCGGCATTGGAATATGCTGGAACACAATGGATTTTGCTCCTTCATCCTTATTGTCGGCAATCCATTGAATCTGGTCATCGTGAGGATTATCATATCCAGTATTACCGTCTATTCCGTCCTGATAAGTATTGGAGTCAACTGTCCAGATATCAAAAAGAACAGTATTTCCGTCTGCGGAATAAATCGGAATTTTCGATGTACCCGTTCCGGTAAGCGACTGATTCGGGTCAGTAGTTCTGCAATCACCAATTGATTGATAAACCGCCAACATATCCTCTTTATCTGTACGTTGACCGGAATAATAACTTTGGCTATCGTGATTGCCGAATACAAAACCGTAAGGAACATTTGCATCAACAACAGGTTGAAGTACTGCGGTAATCAGTTTCCTGAAATCGACCTCTGTATCCTTAATATTGATTTCGGTCTGGTCACCGTTAAAGATTACAAGGTCTGGTTCCTCCTTTGCCAAAGCCTCTTCCATCATTTGGATAACACGGGGATAAACAGGATACTGTTCCTGAACATCTGCAAAAACAAGTATTTTAAATTTACCGTCTGTGCCAACTTTCAGGATATTGCTTTCTGCACCTGCAATGGTCATTGGTACAAAGCAAAAAGTAGCTAACATGGCAAGAGATAATGCCACAGCCAATAGTTTTTTAAACTTTTTTACCATAACTAATTTCTCCTTAAATTGATTTTTTTGCACACATTACCTTTATCGCAATGCGGCGTTTGCGAGGACAAAATTTTGGCTAAATTTTCCAAAAACCCCTTTCTCATTGTATTTTCGCTAAAACATAATAATTTATAAAAAACTTACTTTGGCATAAGTTCCTTACAGTATTTATACAGCGGCGATACATCATCGCTCTTATTCATATATTTATAGAGCTCTAATGCTACCGGCTTTGGATAACTCGGCTTTTCAGGGTCACCTCTAGAGATAAACAAACCGAAATTATCCTCACTCGAATCAACTGAGTAGCCTGAATAATCATTAAGCATATAAATCAAGGCGGCCTCTAAATACGGCATCTTTTCTTCAAACATTTTAAGCTGTTTAGCAATATTTCTGCCGTTTATTATCTCCTGACCTTCATTATCGTGATCTGTAAAGCCCCATTCGGTGAGCAACGCCGGTTTTCCGGGGTCGTTATGGCGCTCACAAGCTGAATAAAACTTGTTACATTGCTCTAAATATTCATCTAAACTCAAATCGCTTAAGTATTTGTGAAAATTAACATAATCAAAATAGTGGTCCGGATTAACATCTGCCTCATCTTCAAAAAACGGATGTGCGCCCGACTCTATTGCCTCATAAAGATAATCCAAAACATCAATCGCTTCGCCGTATGTGGAAAATCCGGGAGTAGTAACGTAAACATTCTTATTTACTGCCTTTACTTCTTTATGTATGTAATACTGTAAATCGGCAATCATATGGGCTTTATCGTTGAGCGTATATTTGTAATTATCCTGAGCTCCCCATTGATGACCCTGTTTCGTAAAAGCATTTGTACCAGGAAGGTCAGGCTCATTCATAGGTTCAACATAGTTTATTTCCGGAAACTCCTTAACAAGCATACCCCATGCTTTGGCATAAAGCTTTACCCAACGCATATACATATCTTTTTCAACTGCAGGGTCCGGCACAACGCCTGAGCTTGTTACATCGTATCCGTACGGATAAATCATCGCATCGCTTACGGCAACAAACTTCTTAATACCCGCATCAGACATTTTTTTAATTATGTCGTGCAATAAAACTTTTTGACCTTCTTTGAAAGTAAGCTCATCGTTTTCCCCTACCGTAAACAATGTATCGTGTGGAGTGCTCAAACGGTAATATTCAAAGCCCATAACACCAATCATATCCGAACAGTAATCCAAGGTAGAACTTGGGTCCATCGGCCGTTGCTCGTATAAATGTGCATTTATTCCGTATTTAAGCGGAGCTGTTCTCTCAAGTGATTTTTCTTTCTTATTGCTTGACTTTTTCCCGCATCCGGCTACAGAAACGGTAATCAACAATACAAGAATAACAGAAATCAGTTTTTTCATT
>JAZLFV010000150.1:0-5070 GCA_045615965.1 Acutalibacteraceae bacterium | reverse complement strand
AACGCATTCTTCTTCGGGAATAAGGTCTTCAATATCAACCTCACCCAAAACATCCGAAATTTCGGTTCTTCTTTCATCGGAGTATTTATCACGAAGATTTAAAGCTTCTGTCTTTACAATATCAAGTATTCTCTTTTCATCAGCAAGAATTGCATCGCATTCCTTGATAAAATCAAGCTTTTCCTGTAACTCGTCGAGAATTTTTTGCTTTTCCATTCCTGCAAGCTTACCGAGCTGCATTTGAACGATAGCAGTAGTCTGAATATCATCAAGACCGAATCTATCTGTAAGAGCCTGTTTGCTTTCGGGTATCGTTTTGCTGTTTCTTATTATTGAAATAACTTCATCAATATAATCAAGAGCAATTTTCAAGCCCTCTAAAATATGAGCTCTTTCCGCCGCTTTTTTGCGGTCAAACATAGTACGGCGTCTTATTATATCGCATTGGAATTCAATGCAGTTTTGAAGCATATCTTTAAGTGTTAAAATCTGCGGCTTTCCGTTTACAATAGCAAGCAAAATAACACCTATCGTGGATTGAAGAGATGTATTTTTATAAAGCTTATTTAAAACTACCTGAGGATTTGCATCTCTTTTAAGGTCAACAATAATTCGTATACCGCCGTCTCGCTTTGAAGAATAGTCAACAACATCGTCTATTCCCTCAATTTTCTTTTCGGCGGCAAGGTCATATATAGCTTTAACCAAATCTTGCTTTTTAACCTTATAAGGAATTTCAGATATTACAATTCTGAAATGACCGTTTTTTGTTTCTTCTATTTCGGCTTTTCCTCTTATTACTATTTTCCCTCTGCCTGTTGCATAAGCAGCTCTTATGCCGCTTCTTCCCATAATGATACCGCCGGTCGGGAAATCCGGCCCTTTAATATACTGGCAAATATCCTGAAGTTCGGCATCGGGATTATCAATGAGGCAACACATACCGTCTATAACCTCGCCTAAATTATGGGGCGGAATTTCGGTTGCCATACCAACAGCAATACCCGAAGAACCGTTTACAAGAAGCTGCGGAAAACGGACCGGTAAAACCTCCGGCTCTTCGAGACGGTTATCATAGTTAGGTAAAAAATTAACTGTTTCTTTATCAATATCATCAAGCATTGAAAGAGAAAGTCTGTTCATTCTTGACTCGGTATAACGGTAAGCGGCGGCAGGATAACCGTCTATATTACCGAAATTTCCGTGACCGTCAATTAAAGGATAACGAAGTGAAAAATCCTGCGCCATACGAACCATAGCATCGTAAACTGAAGCATCACCGTGCGGATGGTATCTACCAAGCACCGAACCTACCGTATCAGCACATTTACGGTATGCTTTATCGGGAGTAAGCCCGTTTTCATACATAGTATAAAGGATTCTTCTGTGAACAGGCTTTAAACCGTCTCTTACATCGGGAATAGCACGGCCCACTAATACAGACATTGAATACTGAAGCATACTTGTTTTAACTTCATCAACTATTTCAACCGGCCTGATGTTGGTATTCGCATCCTCCGGCCAATAAATATTTTCTTGCTTTGGCACTTTTTATTCCCTCCTTAAATATCAAGGTCAGTAGCGTATACTGCATTTTCTTCAATGAATTTTCTTCTTGGCTCTACCTCTTCACCCATTAAAATCGTAAAGGTTTCATCTGCCAAAGCGGCATCAGACATATTAACACGCAGCATTGTTCTGTGTTCAGGGTCAAGGGTTGTTTCCCATAATTGCTCAGGATTCATTTCACCGAGACCTTTATAACGCTGAACATCAACATTTCCGCCTAATTCTTCAATATATTTATCTCTTTCCTCATCTGTAAAGGCATCAAAGTATTTTTTACCCTTTGCAACCCTGAAAAGAGGAGGCTGAGCCAAATATATGTGACCTTCTTCTATAAGCTCGGGCATATAACGGAAGAAAAATGTTAAAAGAAGTGTTCTGATATGGCTTCCGTCTACATCGGCATCCGCCATAATAACTATTTTATCATAACGAAGTTTTGTTATATCAAAATGCTCGCCTATACCTGTTCCTAAAGCAATAACAACAGGGGTTAACTTATCGTTACCGTAAACCTTATCCTCTCTTGCCTTTTCAACATTAAGCATTTTACCCCATAAAGGAAGTATTGCCTGATAGGTTGAGTTTCTTCCCTCAACTGCACTTCCTCCTGCACTATCTCCCTCAACGATAAAAATTTCTGTTTTTGTGGCATCATTTGAAATACAGTCTTTAAGCTTTTCGGGCATTCTTGCTTTTCCGCCGATACCGGATTTATTTCTTGATGCATCTCTTGCTTTTTGGGCGGCTTCTCTTGCATTTGAAGCTGCTATTGCCTTTTCAATAACAATTTTGGATTCATTCGGATTTTCCTCAAAAAATCTGTAAAGCTGGTCATTTACAATATCACGGACAAGCTGGCCTACAGATGTATTACCGAGCTTTGCCTTTGTCTGTGATTCAAACTGCGCATCTGGAAGCTTCACCGAAACAACGGCAATAAGTCCTTCTAAAACATCATCACCCTTCAGATTATCGGCAGAATCCTTTATTTTATTAAAATCATGTGCATATTTGTTTAATACCCTTGTAACGGTTTGTCTGAAAGCTTGTTCGTGAGTTCCGCCGTCTATTGTATGAAGAGTATTTGCAAAAGACATTATTTTATTATCATAAGCGGTTGACCAAATAAGCGCAATTTCTGCGGTTTCATCATTTTTTGAGCCGGAAAGATAAATAACCTTTTCGTTAAGCGGGTCTTTTTTTATTTTTGATAAAAGATATTCAACATATGATTTTATACCGCCTTCAAAGCAAAGGTCATCCTCTTTTTGAAAGGTATCGGAATCTTTTCTTAAATCTTTTAAAACAATTCTTACTCCGGCGTTAAGAAAAGCCTGTTCACGAAGTCTCAAAAGAAGTGTATCATAATCAAAATACTGCGTATCGGTAAATATTGAAGCATCAGGTTTAAAGGTAACTATTGTGCCGGTTTCATTTGTATCACCTATAATCTTCAAATCTTCTTTTATATTTCCGATTTCATATCTTTGCTTATATATATGCTCGCCGTCTTTAACCTGTACTTCAAGCCAGGAAGACAAAGCATTAACAACCGAAGCACCAACACCGTGTAAACCGCCGGATACTTTATATCCGCTTCCGCCGAATTTACCGCCTGCGTGGAGTATTGTAAATACAACACTTACAGTAGGTATTCCCTTTTGAGGATGTATTCCGACAGGTATTCCTCTGCCGTTATCTGTAACCCTGACTATTCCGTCATCAAGTAATTCCACAAGTATTTTATCGCAATAACCTGCAAGGGCTTCATCTATTGAGTTATCAACAATTTCATATACTAAATGGTGAAGACCTCTTTCTCCCGTTGAACCAATATACATACCGGGACGTTTTCTTACTGCTTCAAGTCCTTCAAGTACCTGTATTGAGCTTTCGTCATAAGCCTCAGTAACCGGTGTGTTTAATTCTTCGCTCATTTTTTTCTCCTTTTATTTTTTGTAGTTTTTAATATCTGTATTTATTAAACCGACTTCATAAAATTCTTCAGGATTCTTTTTGATTATGTAATCTATATAAGACATAAAAATCTTTGCCGTTACAAAATAACCCATCGGATTCATATGCCCGTTAAGATAAGCAAGCTGACTGAATTTACTTGTATAATCAATACCGTATTCCAAAAGGTCAATAACATAACAGTTATCAAAAATTTCACAAAGCTTGTAAAGATATTCTCTGTGTTTTTGTGCTAATTCTTCTCTTTCGTTTTTTGTATCATTTGATTTTGCAAGCGTTACTAAAAAAAACTTTGCATCAGGAGCAATTTCTTTATATTTTCTTATAATTTCGGCATAAGCTCCCATAAACGATTCAAAATTTTTATTTTCTATATCATCATAAGTACCGAAATCCCAATCTGAATCAATAGCTCTTGAAATATCATTAACTCCAAGAGCAAGAATATATGCTTGGCATTTTAAATCGGGATTAAAAAAATCTCTTTCTTTTGCAAAAGACTCTAAATATACCTTTGCCGTCATTCCGCCTTTTGAAAAATTATAAACCTTACTGCCACATGTTCTTGCAATATACTGACCCCAAGAATATTCATAAAAATCGTGATAACTGTGGGAACCGTCCTCATTAACCGTTTCAAATTCTCCGGAAGCCAAACTATCTCCTACACAGCCTATAGTTCTGAAAATATTTGTATAGCCTCCGTCTTCTGCCAATCGGTCAAGCGGTTTTTCATCTTCAATTAACATTACATCTTCTAATTTCATAATAAAAAATCTCCTTTTTTATTTTTATTTATTCTTTTTTCTATTGTTGAAGAAGAAAGTTGGGATAAATAAACAATATTTTTATTATCTTTGTTACAAACAATAAATGAACGTGGAATATCTGTTGAAATATTTATAATTTGCCCTTTTTTTTCGGCGTAATTTAAAAAATTTCTTGTTTTTACAGATATACTCGAATTATCTATATCAAAAACCGCAACAATTTCTTTATCGTTTATTACATAGTTATTTCCAATGTGAACAAACATTTATATTAAATTTCCTTCTTTTAGATTTATTATTTTTCCGGAAATAAGACGGTTTGTGCTTGCAGGGTCACAGCAGCTTAAAAAAACTTGCCAGTTTTTAATGTGATTTAATATATAATTTTGTCTTTTCGGGTCAAGCTCACTCATAACATCATCAAGTAAACAAACAGGATACTCACCTGTTATTTCTTTTAAAACCTCTGCTTGGGCGAGCTTTAGTGATAAAGCAACACTTCTTTGCTGACCTTGCGAACCGAAATTTCTTGCACTTTTTTCGTTAATTTTAAAATCTATATCGTCTCTGTGAGGACCTATTGAGGTCATTCCTAAAATCATATCTTCTTTTCTTGAAAATTTAATTTTTTCCTCTAATAAATCTTCATTACAGTTGATGATATATTCTGTTCTTATATTTTCTTTTTCAAAAGAAATACCGGAATAAATGTTTTCTATATGTTTTTCTAAAATATTTATATATTTTTTTCTGT
>JAZLFV010000149.1:0-2775 GCA_045615965.1 Acutalibacteraceae bacterium | reverse complement strand
TGCATTTATTTCGTTAAGCTTATGTTTTAGTAAAATTTCAGTAAAATCTTCGGATAACATAAGGTCTTCCGTTCCGCTTCTTTCGGATATATCCCTGCCGGCTTCATCAATATAATTCGTATTGAAGCGGTTGGCAAGATTTACGGTTAGTGTAGATTTTCCGGTACTTTCGCCACCGATAATCAAAACTTTTTTAGTATAATACGGCTTTACAATATTAGGAATCCAATCCCAATGTGAATACGGATTTTTGCGTATTTCGGTTGAGTTTATCCCATTTCTCGGAAAAATATACAGCTCACTTTCGGGATAACACTTACTCCAAAAGCTGTTTTTATCATAATCGTCTCCGCAAAACACAACCTCAATATGCTTGCCGATTTGTTTTTTTACCTTATCGGCATCTTTTTGCCAATAATCAGCCGTATATGCAGATTTTGTTTCGGCATCATCGGTAAGTGTGATAATTTTAACATTACCGATATGTTTTGTAAGCTGATATAACCATCTGTAACGGATTCTCATATCAACCTCGTTACGCTTTTCCCCTACACTTAAAACAATATATAATTCTCTGCACATATTTGCCGATTGAATTATGCAATCAATATGGCCAAGATGCAATGGATTAAAAGCTCCGCCGTACATTCCTACATTATATTTCATACCGTTTTAGCCTCCCTGTACCAACGAATAAACATAATAATCGCATTGATTAAATATATGCTCCACATGGCAAGAGTTGCAACCGTTTCCCCGCCGTTTGCAAAATCAATTGCCCACATAATCACCGTTACAATATCCACAGCAATCCAAAGTACCCATTGCTCCATCAACCTTTTTATTGAAAGAATCTGTGCTACAACGGATACAACAGTAGACATACTGTCCACATACGGAAGATTTCCGCCGAGTGATTTAAGAATTAAGCCGTAAAGAACAATTGCAATTACGGTTAATGTGTATACTAATGTGCTTTCCTTTAGGGTAAGTTTTTCTTTAACAACTTCACCCGTTGAATCATTCATATGCCTTTTCCAAACAAACCAACCCACAAAATTCATAGGAACATAGTACATCACATTGAGCATAACTTCGCCGTAATACTTTGCACCAAATGCAACAATTGCATAAAATACGGCATTTACAAGACCGAATATAAAAGAGGAACGCTTACCCTGACCTGTAAGAATAACACAAATTACTCCGGTTATTGCACTAATAAAGCTAATCCTATTATCTTTCCAATAAATCGAAAGCCCGATAATTACAGATGTCGCAAAAATAATCCATAAAACCTCAAATGGCTTCCATCCGATAAACTCACTTTTTATGTACTTCTTCAAAGTATTCATTAATTTGCCTCCATACTAATACATAAATCTTATTTACGATATGATAATATCATATCGTAAATAAGACGTCAAGAGGTTTTTTAATTATTTAAAAATAAATTTAAACATTTGAAAGTATGATTTCAGATTTACCCTTTAAAGTCACTCCAAAATTTGCAGGAACAAATACGCTGCTTCCCTTTGATAGCTCAATAACTTCGTTTTCATAAAAAAGAGAGCATTCTCCGCTTAAAACAAGTATCGAAACAAAGCTTTCTGGATTCATAACAGCAGTTTCGCCGTTAAGATTTATTAAGCTTGTTTTAAAAAACTTACAAGTGGCAAGCTCCCTTTTTGTGCCGTAAGATGTATTTTCAATCTTTACATCCAAGGTATCAAGCTTAGTAGGCTTCCTATTTATAACCTCGCCTGCCTGTTTTTTATGAAGTTGACGCGGCTTTCCGTCTGCACCTAAACGGCCGTAATCGGAAACACGGTAAGTAGTATTTGAATTTTGCTGAATTTCTGCAATAAGAATTCCATCGCCTATTGCGTGAAGTGTACCCGAAGGAATAAAGAACACATCACCCTTTTTAACCGGCACAAAATTGCATATATCGGTTATGGTATCATTTTCAATTTTTTGATTAAGTTCTTCCTGTTCAACCTCTTTATTAAGACCGTAAATAAGCTTCGCATCCGGATCACAGTCCACAATATACCACATTTCGGTCTTACCGAATTCGTCCTCGTTTTCAAGCGCATATTCATCATCGGGATGTACCTGAACAGAAAGCTTGTTTTTAGCATCAATAAGCTTAATAAGCAACGGAAAATATGAAAAGGCGTTTGCATTCCTGCCAAGAGAATCTTTGCCGAAAATTTCAATTGCTTCGGATAAAGTTTTTCCTTTCAACTCGCCGTTTTTAACTATGGATTGACCGTCTTTATGACACGAAAGCACCCAAGCCTCCGCCACAATCTCTTTTTCGCTTTTAAAGCCAAATTCGTTTTTTAATCTGTTGCCGCCCCAAATATAATCCTTAAGCGGTGCAGAAAGTAACAATGGATACATATTATAACTCCTTACAATTTTTTACAGTTACATTATAATTGAAAATTACAAGACATTCAAGATATTATTACATAAAACATTAAGCGGTCGCATAATTATTATGCGACCGCAAAATTTAGGTAAATTTACATATTTGCAATATTTCTTTTTAGATTTTCAAGCTGATCTTTAAGCTTTGCCGGTAATCTATCACCGAATTTCTTGTAATGTTCCTCTATTTCGGCAGCTTCCTTAGCCCAAACATCCTTGTCAACCTTAAGAATGGATTTTAATGTTTCAATATCAACATCAAGGTCTGTAAGGTCAATATCCTCAGGCTTCGGAACATAACCGATAGCGGTTTCATCTGCATCGGCTTTGCCTTCG